>CADBQZ010000251.1 GCA_902796865.1 uncultured Ruminococcus sp.
GTAGAAGAAACTTTGGAAGAAGAACCCGAACCTATAGATGAAGCTCCCGAAGAAGAACCCGAACCCGTAGAAGAAAAACCTGCTCCTGCATCGTCGGGCGGCATGATGTCTCAGGACGCTATTGAAGCTTTGCTTGCTGCCAATGCGGCTGCATCTGAACCTGAACCCGAACCTGAACCTGTAAAAGAATCTGCTCCTGCATCATCGGGCGGCATGATGTCTCAGGACGCTATCGAAGCTCTGCTTGCAGCCAATGCGGCTGCATCTGAACCCGAGCCTGAGCCTGTAGAGGAAAAACCTGCCCCTGCATCGTCTGGCGGCATGATGTCTCAGGACGCTATCGAAGCTCTGCTTGCTGCTAATGCGGCTGGCGCATCAAGCCCTGCCCCGGGACCCTTTACAGCGGCAGATCATCCTGCCGAAGTGGAAGTAACAGAAATAGATTATAACGGCGAAACATATCATGTAAGCGATCTTAATATGGCAATGGCAAAGATATGTGAGCTGTTCTTTAAAGAATACCGCATGAAATTCATGCTCATGTTCGTAAAGCCGGTCGCACAGACAAACAACAGGATCACAAGAGAGCAGCTTCTACTATCAGACGAAGACGGTCTTTACTACGACGGCACTGCCTGCCCGCATATCAAAATGGAAAGTGCAGACATATACATAAGAGCAGATATGCTCAATTCGGAAAAGTGGGACTTCATAACAGAACTTCTCGAATACTTTGGAGTTCCGAACGATAGTATGACATTCAAATAATATAACAAAAAGGCAATGCCGTATGAAAATACACGGTATTGCCTTTCTTTTATCGCTCTTTAAGACATCTTTCCATAAATTCCCATGTTGACTCCCATGGTTCCCGGTTATATCTTCCGAGACAGAAAAGACAGTCTTCGTCATGGTTTATACGATTCGGCTTTTCGCAGCAGCTCAAAGCACAGCAAAAGCCGAGTTTTTTTATAACAGGTATGCTTTCTTTGCTTATCTCCCCGAAAGGATATGCAAATACAACAGGACTTATCCCGGTGTTAAGCTTTATCAGAGTCTGATTAAGCCCGATATCCTCATACAGCTTCTGTTCATATTCCGGGTCAGATTCATATTCAAGTCTGCCGCAGCCTTTTCTTCCGTCAAGTGAGTGCATATCGTATGTATGATCTCCCAGCTCTATCCTTCCGCTTTTTAGCATCTCACGCATATCTTCCCATGTCAGATAGGAATAATCCGGCACATGGGGGTCATTTTTTGCAAGCACCTCACTGTAATATCCAACGACCGAGACTGTCGCTTTCATATCATACTTTTCAAGCAGCGGAAGAAGATAGCAAAGGTTATTGTAAAATCCGTCATCGGCGGTTATCATGACCGGCTTTTCCGGAAGCGGTGTACCGTTTTTCACATACTCAGCGGCTTCCTGTGCAAAGACCGCCGTATACCCATTATCTCTGAGATATCTGAGATCCTCCTCAACTATATCCCTGCTTATCCTGAAATCGCTCTGCTTTTCTTCACTGTCAACTATACTGTGATACATTATTACCGGCAGGAATATATCATCGGTATTATCATCTGCGCTTCCTGCAAAGAACGCACACACAGCAGCTGCTGTCATCGCAGCTGCCGCTGCCGCAAATTTTATAAATCCTTTCACCCGAACACAGCCGAACATAGAACGCCCTCCTTTATTACATTATACGGTATTGCCGGTTTCAATATGCCGAAGTGTTCAAAGTACCAATTTATAGAAAATAAAGGACGGGCAATTGCCCGTCCTCACAGTATGTTAAAAAAGTCTGATCTCAAGTATTATCAGGGGACGCCCTCACTTGCAGGGCGTCCCCTCTCTTAAAACAGTCCACCGGACTGTTTTAAGATTCCCCCCTTGCGGAGCGCCCTGTAGCTTCAAGGATTTCGCCCTCTGCGGAGGGCGACCAAAGGCTCTGCCTTTGGGATCCGCAAGCCTTTGAAAAGGCTTGACCTAAACTTTTAGATTTGTGGTTTTATAGTTTTTCGACAAACCGAAAGGACGGGCAATCGCCCGTCCTCAGAATATCATCTTATCTTAGTACCCGGTTCAACGCTGTCATCAAGGAAAACGACCTTAATGCTGCCGTCAGACATATCTGCCGCACAGATCATTCCGCAGCTTTCCTCTCCGCAAAGCTTTGCAGGCTTTAAGTTTGCAACTACCATTACAGTCTTTCCGACAAGATCATCAGGCGAATAGAACTGTGCTATACCTGAAACGACCTGTCTTCCGCCCATTCCGTCATCAAGTTTAAGCTTCAAAAGCTTTTTAGACTTTTTGACCTTTTCGCATTCCAATACCTTTGCGGCACGAAGCTCGGTCTTGAAGAAATCATCTATCGTTATTTCCGGCGCAAGCTCTATCTCTTTTTTCTGCGCTCCCTGAGCCTTTTCCTCATTCTTCCTGATTATCTCGTTCAATTCTTCGATTTCCTTTTCGGTATCTATTCTCGGGAAGAGCATATCGCCTTTTTTAACAGTAACAGTGCTGCTCAGAACACCGGTCTTCTGAAGGTTATCATAGCTTACATCGCTTTCAGATGCGCCTATCTGTTCCCACACTTTCGGCATTGTCGATGGCATGAACGGACAGAGAAGTCCTGATATTACTCTTACAGCATCAAGAAGATTGTAAAGCACCGCTGCAAGTCTCGGCTTATTTGCCTCATCTTTTGCAAGCACCCACGGAGCAGTCTCGTCTATATACTTGTTTGCTCTTGAAACAACGCTGAATATATCTATGAGCGCATTCTGTATACGTGTATTGTCCATATGCTCATCGACTTTTTTGCAAAGAGCACCGTATTCAGCGATAAGCTCGTCATCGAATTCTCCCGACTGCTTTTCTTCAGGAAGTGTTCCGTTGAAATACTTTATAACCATAGCAACAGTTCTCGACACAAGGTTTCCGAAGCCGTTTGCAAGGTCTGTATTTATACGGTTTATCATTATCTCGTTTGAGAACGAACTGTCTGCGCCAAGCGCCATCTCACGGAGTATATGATAGCGTATCGCATCTGCGCCGTATCGTTCTCCGAGGACGAATGGGTCAACGACATTTCCGATAGATTTGCTCATTTTCTGCCCGTTAAAGGTTATCCAGCCGTGTACTGCAAGGTGCTTCGGAAGCGGAAGCTCCAGCGCCATGAGCATAGCAGGCCATATGATAGCATGGAATCTCATGATATCTTTTGCTACCATATGTACATCAGCAGGCCAGAATTTATCGTAGTCGTCATGAGCATTATTTTCATAGCCCAAAGCTGTTATATAGTTTGAAAGCGCATCTATCCATACATAAACGACGTGCTTTGTGTCGAATGTTACAGGTATTCCCCATTTGAAGCTTGTCCTTGAAACACAGAGGTCTTCAAGTCCCGGCTTTATAAAGTTGTTTACAAGCTCAAGCGCTCTTGTCTTAGGGCGAAGATAATCCGTTTCTGTAAGGAGCTTTTCTATCCTTTCAGCAAACGGAGACATTTTAAAGAAGTAAGCTTCTTCCTTGGCATCTATGACTTCTCTGCCGCAGTCCGGACATTTTCCGTCAACGAGCTGTGAATCAGTCCAGAAACTTTCACAAGGCGTACAGTATTTGCCCTTATATTCGCCTTTGTAGATATATCCCTTGTCGTAAAGTGCCTTGAATATCTTCTGTACGGCTTCAACGTGATAATCATCGGTCGTTCTTATATATCTGTCATAGCTTATGTTCATATAGCTCCAGAGCTTTTTGAAGCCTTCAACAGTTTTGTCAACATATTCCTTTGGTGTTATACCCTTTTCAAGTGCCTTTTGTTCGATCTTCTGACCATGTTCATCGGTACCTGTCAAAAACATTACATCGTATCCCTGCATTCGTTTGTAACGTGCGATTGAGTCACACGCTGTTGTGGTATAACAGTGTCCGATATGCGGATCGCCCGACGGATAATATATCGGGGTAGTAATGTAAAATGGTTTTTTTGACATGATCTTTTCCTCCTGCTGCATTGCTCCGCTGTGTTTTAAGCGGAAAATTATGATTATATACTTATTATACATTATTTGAAACGATTTGTCCAGTCCGTAGTTTGACATAGGGGGTGGAAAATTGCGAATTTTATAATTGTAGATCGGTGTTGTTGCTTTTGCAGAGGTCGGCGACTTCGATAGTCCGGAAGCAACGGGCGAGCTACCCCAAGGGCATTTGTGTTTCTATTCAAATCAAAGATTTGATGAAACACTGGCAAATGCTCGCCCCTACACTTGGTTATAACGTATCTTTTCAAAAATGTCAAATTACAAATTCACTTTTGCGATGTTTTATAGGAAATCATTAAAGTCATAATCAAACAAAACCAAGTCGAGACCTGCTTAACTGATACGCAGTATTGTGGGCGGATTTCTTAACGTTTTTTCTTTGTCTTACTTTCTTTTGCATTAGCATAAAGAAAGTAAGTGCTTTTCTTTGCAAGCGTTTCTTTGTGCATACAAAGAAATGCTGAGAAA
>CADBQZ010000252.1 GCA_902796865.1 uncultured Ruminococcus sp.
ATCGGGCTTCTGTCTTTTTTCAAAGTTTTCGCCGTTCATATCCGGCGGCTGCATATTGCCGTCGTCACCATCAGGCATTTGTATTTTTTCAGAGTTTTCGCCGTTCATATCCGGCGGCTGCATATTGCCGTCATCACCGTCAGGCTTCTGTCTATTTTCAGAGTTTTCACCGTTCATATCCGGCGGCTGTATATTGCCGTCGTCACCATCAGGCTTCTGTATTTTTTCAGAGTTTTCGCCGCTCATATCCGGAGGCTGCATATTGCCGTCATCACCGTCAGGTATATCAGGCATTTCGGAACTTTTATCATTTCCGGTGCCGTCTGATGTTTTTACTGTAAAGTTTCCGTCCTCTATCGTCATATCTCCCGATGACTGTACAGCATCATTTGCGGCGGTAATATCAAATTCACCGCTTTCAAAAATGATATAACCCTTATTCTCTTTACTGTCCTCGCTTGATACGATGCCGTCCTGCTGTGAAGCAATAGAGATATCGGCTTTTCTTATAACCACAGAATCCTTGCCTTTCACAGCATCTCCAACTGAGCTTATGTCGTATATTCCGTCAGCTATTCTAAGATCGTCTTTAGTTACTATTGCTGATTTATAATTTGCATTTATTTTTAGAGTTCCGCTTCCATTAAAAGAAAGATCATTACGGCTGAATATAACTGAATCAGCGGCATCGTCAGATGTATCACTGTAGTTTTCAGTATCAGAAAGACTATTCTGCGTACCGGAAACGAGAGTTACAGCAGTATTTTTTGCATTTTCCACTGCAAGCGGAGAGCCAGTCTGACTGTTAAGCGTTATGCCGTCAAAAATCAAGTGTACGTTTTCATCGTCACCAGCATCGACAATTATTCTGCTGTCGTCAGAAGTTCCGCTTAAAATGAAAGTACCTCCGCTGCTTATGGTGATAATATTATCTTTTTCATCTGCGCCTTTTCCTTCTATCTTTGCAGTATCACCATTAAATCTTATGCTTGCCGTTACTTCATTATAATCGTCATCAAGGTCAAATTCTGTAAAATATTCGTCTTTTTCACTGGTATTTTCGCTGTCTGTTCTGCTTTCAGAAGATACGTTCTCGTTATTCTTACTGCTTGTTTCAGAAGCTGTATTTTTATTTTCACAGCCGCTTAATATTGAGACCGCAGTAATGACAGCTGCAACAGAGTATAAAATGTTCTTTAGTTTTTTCATAAAAAATCATATCCTTTATGTATTTATTTTCCCCCTATGATTTTTTATCTGTACTCTGATCATAGTATATAATATAATTGTTAAAACTATGTGATACAAAAGAGTAAATCAAACGAAATATTATTTTTTATAGTCTTTGAATGCTATATTCATATCAACTCGTCCGTCTATACCCGGAACTGTTCCGTCGCTGGAATACTGCCACATACTGAAATCATAGTAATATGATGGTTCATCATTGTATTCGGCGAGCCAGAATTCATAGTCTTTCAGCCTGTTAAGATCAAGCTTGAATATAGATGTTCGCTTGTTCTGATATATCATCGGAGTATATCCGGCATTTTTTATTGTTTCACAGAAAGCAACACAGCAGTCCGTAAGTGTGTCAACCGGTATATTATCTGTTCTCGCACTGTCTTCGCCTATAAGCTCCCAGTCGAATACAACAGGATAGTTTACATCAAGATCTTTTATGCTTTTGATTACAAGTTCTGCTTCTTCAACTGCTTCCTCGGTATTGATAGCCTGTGAGAAGAAATATACACCCGTATCGAGACCGGCTTCTCGGGCACCTTTGATGTTTTTTTCATAATTTTCATCAAGTCCAGGTTCGCCCGAGCCGTATCCACGGTATCCAAGACGTACAATAGCAAAATCTACGCCGGATTCCTTTACCTTTTCCCAGTCTATATCATGCTGATGAACTGAGACATCAACTCCTATGAGCGATGAGATCTGAGAATTATCTACATAGTATTTTCTGCCGTTTCGGGTCTTTATCTGTTCTATATTTTTTGAAAAAGCAGGAACACTTTCAAGTACAGGTATCATTATTTCGCCGTATCCGCCCTGTTCGAGTAATATTTTTTTGCCGCTTAGTTCATAATAATTATCAGCGACCTTTTCTTTTATATCATTTTCAGTTTCTTCATCTATTATATCACCGCCCATAGTTTCGACCGAACGATCATCATTTGATTTTTTGTATAAAAAAATAACGGTAATACTAAGAGCTATTATTATCACAAGTTCAGCTATGATAATAATGTTTTTTATCATTTTTTTCATAACGACCTCCGAAAAATGTTTTCATACTTATTTTAACACATATCGACAAAAAAGTAAAGTCCGCATTATTTTTTGATAATTGTTAAAGATGAAAATAATAAAATAACAAATGCTAAAGATTTATCTATAATAAATCATAAAATGTCAAAAAAATTATTGACATTCTATATGAAATGTGCTATAATTTATTCAGATAATAATTATAGTTCAAAGGAGGTTTTCTTATGGAGGAAAGAACTATTGAGATCAAGTCAAGAAATAACAGTAAAATAATTATTGGTGCTATACCTGGTCATTTTGCTACAAATCATTCTCATGTAAATTATTACATTGATATGACTAAGGTGAAAACGCAGTACAGAATGGCTAAGGAGGCAGCAAAGGAGCTTGCAAAGCCGTATCTTGGTTCTGTTTCTATTGATACTATAATCTGTATGGAAGGTACCGATACGATCGCTGCATTTTTAGCTGAAGAGCTTGGAAAGCAGAATCATTCGTCTATAAACAGCGGAAAGGATATTGCTGTAATAACTCCTGAAACTGATCTTAACAATCATATGATCTTCAGAGATAATATGCAGAAATATATTTTCGGCAAACAGATGCTGTTGCTTATTTCTACTGCTTCTACCGGTGTAACTATGACACGTTCGGTAAATTGTCTTAAATATTACAGTGGCCAGCTTGCAGGTGTTGCATCAATTTTTAGTGCGATCGACAATTATGATGGTATTCCCGTAAATTCCATTTTTTCTGCAAATGATTTTTCAGGTTATGAAACAATGCCGCTCGAAGATTGTTCACTTTGTAAATCCGGACAGAAACTTGATGCTATCGTAAACAGTTTCGGTTATTCTAAGATTTGATACACAATAAAAATATTAACAAGGTCTGCTTTTAAAGCAGACCTTGTTTTATCTCAGTGTTTATTTTTCGGTGCAAAATTCAACCTTCTTACCTTCAAGTATCATATTTGTCGTTCTGACAGCGCACATTTTTCCGCACATAGAGCAGGTATGTCTGTCCTCGGGCGGAGTGCTCTCAAAGTAAGCTCTTGCCTTATCTGGATCGGCAGCTATTTTAAACATTTCGTCCCAATCGACCTTATGTCTTGCCTTTGCCATTGCATTATCCTGGTCAAGTGCGTGTGGGATACCCTTAGCTATATCAGCTGCATGAGCGGCGATCCTGCTTGCCATGATGCCTTCTTTTACGTCATTTGCATCAGGAAGTCTCAGATGCTCAGCAGGCGTTACATAGCATAAGAAATCAGCACCGCTGGCAGCAGCGATAGCGCCGCCTATTGCAGATGTTATATGGTCATAACCCGGGAAAATATCAGATACGAGCGGGCCTAATACATAGAACGGAGCGTTATGGCATATGCGCTTCTGTAGTTTCATATTAGCTTCGATCTCATTCATAGCCATATGACCGGGACCTTCGACCATTACCTGAACATCCTTTGCCCATGCACGTTCGGTCAATGCACCAAGTTCGATAAGTTCAGCTATCTGACCGCCGTCTGTGCTGTCTTTAAGACATCCGGGACGGAGTGCATCTCCAAGACTTATAGTAACATCATATTCACGGAGTATCTCTAATACTTCGTCGTAGTGTTCATAGAATGGGTTTTCATTACCTGTCATCATCATCCATGCAAAGAGAAGCGAGCCGCCTCTTGATACAATATTCATTTCACGCTTATCACGTCTGAAAGCTTCTACAGCACGTTTGTTTATACCGGCGTGTATTGTCATAAAGTCAACGCCTTCTTCTGCATGGGCACGGACTACTCTTAAAAAATCCTCGGCAGTTATTTCAAGAAGATCCTTTTCAAGATAGCCTATTGCGTCGTACATAGGTACTGTTCCTATCATAGCAGGAGATTTCTCTACAAGTTTTTTCCTGAATTCATTTGTTTTTCCGTAGTTTGAAAGATCCATGATAGCTTCGGCACCGAATTTAATAGCCATATCGACTTTTTCCATTTCAAGCTCATAATCTTTATGATCTCCGGATATACCCAGATTGACATTTATCTTAGTACGAAGTCCCATGCCTATACCTTCGGGAGAGATAGACTTGTGGTTTATATTGCATGGTATAGCGACTGAACCGTCAGCTACACGCTGTCTTAATACTTCCGGGTCTAAGTATTCTTTTTTTGCGACTGTTTCCATTTCGGGGGTTATTATGCCTTTTTTGGCAGCTTCCATTTGTGTTTTGTAATTTCTCATTGTTTTTTCCTTTCAGACAGATAAAAATTTTGTTTTGACCATGTGATCCAAAGGACCGCTTCCATGACCAAGATCAAGCTGTGCCGAAAGCGCAGCCGATATATATTCTTTTGCGTTTATTGCCGATCTTTCTATGTCAAATCCTTTTGCGAGATTTGAAGCAACAGCACTTGAAAGCGTACAGCCGGTACCGTGAGTATTTGGATTGGCTATTCGTTTTCCCATAAGCCATTTATAACTGCCTTGAGAATAGAGAAGATCGTTTGCGTCATTGATGCTGTGACCTCCTTTGAGGAGTATCGAGCAGCCGAATCTCTTTGAGATGCTTTCAGCAGCTTTGAGCATATCTTCTGATGAAGCTATATTGATTTCTGATAATACTTCAGCCTCCGGGATATTTGGAGTTATAAGTGTTGAAAGAGGTATAAGCTCTTTTTTAAGGACTTCAACGGCTTTATCATCAATAAGTTTAGCACCGCTTGTTGCGACCATGACCGGATCAACGACAATATTTTTAGCATTATACTCTTTCAGACTTTCGGCTATTACTTTGATAAGCCCTTCGGAAGCGACCATGCCTGTTTTGACGGCATCGGGAAAAATATCCTCGAATACCATATCAAGCTGATCTTTCAATATATCCGGAGTGACCTGATATATACTTCTTACGCCGGTCGTATTCTGTGCAGTAATTGCCGTGACAGCACTCATGGCATACACACCGTTTGCAGTCATGGTCTTTATATCAGCCTGAATACCGGCACCGCCGCTTGAGTCAGACCCTGCGATCGTTAATGCTGTTTTCATATAAGAAGATTCCTTTCCGCATTTATTCATGAAATATTAAAGAATAAATGCTGAATATTATTTCCACGGACGTTTTTTACCGAGCCAGCCTTTGTCTTCCCAGTATTTTACATCAATAGGATTGTCTACCTTTTTTTGCAGCATTCTCATTATATTGAAGAAGAACTTTGTTTTGAATCCCGGCTTTACTTTACCGTATTTTTTGTTGATCTTATTTGCAGTATCGTTTATGCCGCTGATTATTTTCTTTTTCTTCTTTTCAGATATCGTTTCCCAGCTTACGGCAGCAACATTAAAGCCCAGTTTATAGATTTTTCCAACGCCCCAGAAAAACAGGCTGTCACTCATATCTTTATTTGCTGATTTTGTTCCGGCACCTGCGGCAGTAGAGATACATACTCCCTGTTTTGAAAACATTGCTTCTTCGGGACGATGCGGCATCCAGCGGTAGCCATAATGATCCAGAAAAGCTTTCATAGCGCCTGTAGCATGATAAACGTATACGGGGCTTTCAAGTATTATAAGATCAGCATCGTTCAAAGCTTTTGTTATAGGGACTATTTTTTCATAGTGAGGACAATTAGTTTCGCCTTTTATAAAACATTGGGTACATCCAATGCAGAATTCTCCCATATCACGGGGAAGAAAAAATTCGTTTATTTCTCCGCCGACTTTCAAGGCAAGTTCATGCGCTATATGATATGTAGAACCTTTATGACTCTGACCGTGTATTATAACAGTTTTCATTATATTTTCTCCTGAATGCTTATGATATTTTTAGCTTTTATAAGCATATCGGCGGCAGCTTTTTTTACATTTTCTGCTGAGAAAATGGCTGATACTACTGCAATACCGCTTACACCGGTACCGTTTAGAATATCGGCATTTTCATATGTGATACCGCCTATGCCGACGGTCGGTATATCCACACTTGAAGATATTTCCGTGAGCATCTGGGGCGTTATGCGTACAGCATTTTTTTTGGTAGGGGAGGGGAATACTGCTCCTACGCCGAGATAGTCGGCACCCTGTTCAAAAGCTTTTTTTGCCTGATCTAATGTTTTTGCGGTAGCGCCGATAATAAATCCTTTCGGTGCAGTTTGCCTTATCTCCGAAACGGGTGTATCTTCTATCCCGACATGAACACCGTCTGCACCGCTTTTCAATGCGACTTCAACACGGTCGTTTATTATAAGAGGAACATTATACTTTTCGCAAAGCTTTTTTACATCAATAGCTTCGTTTATAAAGCTTTGGTCATCAAGTTCTTTTTCTCTTAACTGCAATATGGTTATGCCGCCTTCGAGTGCATCGGATATCTTTTTATAAAAGATTTCTTTGCTGTCTTTTCTGCGATCGGTTATCGCATAAAGAGTAAGCATTTTTGTTTCAAATCCCATTTTTAAAACCTTTCATGTATTCTTTTGCATCTTCACATTTCATAGCACTGCTCATGACACAAGCGCCGTCGCATATGCCTTTGAGTTCTCTGATATTGTTTGCTTCTATTCCGCCTATCGCATATACCGGAACATTTACCGATTCGTAAACGGTTTTTAGGAATCCTGTTCCTCTCGGTTCAATTCCTTTTTTACAGTCGGTCACGAAAATATGTCCTGCTGTAAGATAGCTTGCACCCAAGTTTACTGCTTCCTGTGCCTGTTCAACAGAATGCACAGAGCAGCCTATCTCATCAAAGTGTTTTTTTGTTTCATCAGGTATAGTTTTAAGAATATTAAGCGGAAGATGAATGCTTTTTGCATTAAGATCACAGGCAATATCAAAAAAACTATGAAGTGTCAGGATAGTATCATAACTTTCGGCAATATCCAAAGCTTTTTTTGCAAGTTTTTCATACTCCGTCTTTGAAAGATCTTTTTCACGGAGTATTATTCTATAAGCTCCGGCTTCGCATAGTTTTCCTATCCGTTCGGTAAGATCATCAATGCAAAGAGAACGATTGGTTACGCATATTATCTTAAACATATAAATAATCATTCAGCACCGGCTGAAGCCCCTCATCTTCAATATCCTTATACATTTTTTTAAGGCTTCTGCTGTCATTTATCTCGAATTGTTCATCGCCTTCTGCATTGCTGCTTTCTTTTCCGGTATATTTGCTTTCATGATCGCCGATACCGGTAGAAACACCTGCGGATACTTTTGTTGCAGCGATCTTTATTATGCCGTTTCTGAAGCTGCTGCTCTCTCTGGAAGAAACTGTAATACCGGCAAACGGTAAAAATATCCGGTAAGCGCAGATTATCTGACAAAGCTGTGTTTCATGAACATCGAGCGGATTTATTTTTTCATTGTTGACTATAGGACGAAGTCTTGGACATGACAATGACATTTCTGCATAGGGATATTTCCTTTGAAGATAATAAACGTGAAGTGCTGTGGCTAAAGCGTCCTTTCTGAAATCTGAAAGTCCCAGGAGTGCTGAAAATGCAACACCTCTCATGCCGCCTTTCAGCGCTCTTTCCTGAGCATTGAAGCGATAAGGGAATATCCTTTTGTGTCCCATAAGATGAAGCTGTTCGTAGCGGTCGCTGTCATATGTTTCCTGAAATACAGTAACATAATCTGCGCCGCATTGGTGGAGATACTCATATTCTTCTGTATTGACAGGATATATCTCAAGACCAACATTTCTGAAATACTTTCTTGCAAGCTTACAAGCATCTCCGATATAGTCAATATCGCTTTTGGCTCTGCTTTCGCCTGTAAGAATAAGTACTTCCTCGATACCGCTCTCTGCGATTATCCTCATCTCATGTTCTATCTGTTTCATATCAAGCTTCATTCGGTTTATACTGTTATAACAGTTGAATCCGCAGTATACGCAATAATTTTCACAGTAATTTGCGATATAGAGCGGTGTAAATATGTAAACGGTATTTCCGAAATGCTTTCTTGTTTCGTTTCTTGCCTTTTGCGCCATTTTTTCAAGAAAAGGTTCGGCAGCAGGGGAGAGCAGCGCTTTTAGATCATCTATTGAACAGCTTTCATGGGAAAGTGCTGCGGCAACATCTTTTGCTGTATATTTTGTATAATCATAGCCGTTCATTTCAGCTATGACCTTTTCCATTATATCCGAATCTATCTTTTCCATGCCTTTCATATAAGTCATATGATCTGTACGGCTTGTCGGATCGTTTTCAAGCATATGTTTTTTCTCAAGAGCTTTTTTAGATAATGAACTGGAATCTACAAAGAAATTATTTTCCATTATATTTACACCTCCAACAGTTTTTGATAATTATATAAAAATCAAATGTTTTTATGCTTAGTCGTGGAGGAAGCCGGTAAGAGGATCAGATGCAGATGCACCTCTTACGAGAACTCTTCCCAAGCCTGAAAGATAAGCTTTTCTTCCGGCTTCTATAGCCTGTCTGAAAGCAGAAGCCATAAGCGGAAGATTGCCGGCTGTTGCAAGTGCTGTATTAGCCATGATAGCTGCGGCACCCATTTCCATTGCCTCGCAAGCCTGCGATGGTCTTCCGATACCAGCATCAACTATGACAGGAAGATCTATCTCGTCTATAAGTATTTTTATAAAATCTTTTGTTGCAAGGCCTTTATTGGAGCCTATCGGCGAAGCGAGAGGCATTACCGCAGCAGCGCCTGCATCTGCGAGGTCTCTTGCACTGTTAAGATCAGGATACATATACGGCATTACAACAAAGCCGTCTTTTGCGAGTATTTCCGTTGCTTTTATAGTTTCCTGATTGTCCGGAAGAAGATATTTAGTATCACGCATTATCTCGACTTTCACAAAATTTCCGCAGCCCAGTTCTCTTGCGAGTTTTGCTATCCTGACTGCTTCATCAGCATTTCTGGCACCTGATGTGTTAGGGAGGAGAGTAACGCCTTCCGGGATATAATCGAGAATGTTTTCATGTTCTTTAGTATTTGCACGGCGTACAGCAAGAGTTATCATCTGAGCGCCAGCATCTCTTACAGCAGCCTCAATAAGCTTTAAGGAATATTTCCCTGAGCCTAAAATAAATCTTGATGAAAATTTATGTCCGCCTATGATAAGTTCATCGTTTTCCATGATAAAGATCCTTTCTGTATGTTTTTTAGGCAATACCCAAAAAGCCTCAAAGCATTCTTTGTAAGGTATTGCTTTAAATAATTTAAAGCTTATAAACAGTCATTAAAAGTATCAGCCACCGCCGACAAAGCTTACAACTTCTATGCTGTCAGTTTCTTTTATTATGGTACTGTCATGTTCTGATTTAGGGATTATATCGCCGTTTAGTTCAACTGCTACACGCTGTTTATCATATCCTTTCAGAGCAAGAAGTTCAGATATGCTTTTTCCGGCACAGTTTTCATTTATTCCGTTTACCAAAGCCATTTAAAACACCTCCAAAAAATTAAGCTATCGCATAAAAAACGATAGCTTAATCGGTCAATCCCTACGACGGCATTATCCGTATCAGGTATCGGTCGAAGGTCATAACCTTCCTCTCAGCCTGTTTTCAAGCTCCCGTTTTATACTGCTCTTTTATTATAGCACTTATTTTGCAGTATTGCAATAGTCATATTCCGAAAGATTTTGAATTATATACTGTTTTACTATGTTACTCTCTTAATAATTTATCATATTTTTTGTATTCGGGAAATATATCTGTAACGCATCGGTAGAAATTCTTCGAGTGGTCGTGATGTATAAAATGTGCATATTCATGGCAGAAAACGCCGTATATACATTCGTATGGGTGATCTATAAGTCTCAGATTCATAGAAAATTTCCCTTTCACGTAATTACAGCTTCCCCAGCGTGTTTTCATAAGCTTTACAGTAACAACAGCAAGCGGGAGCTTGTGACCGGCTTCTTTGAATTTGTTATAGACTTTGAGGTTTATCTCTGAAAATACCTTTACACAAAGATCCGATTTATATTTAAGTATCAGGAAGATGATATTATCCCGGTCTTCTATATCCTTTGTGAAAATATCGAAATTTGATCCGTTGAATGAAACTTTTTCAGTATCTGAACAATGGATATTTATTGGATATTCTTTTCCTAACAGCATTGTTTTTTCTGTATTAGTTTCTCTTTGCCTTTTCTCGTTTATTTTATCTATAGAGCTTATAAAGTGTTCGGCATTACTAATAATTATCTCATTTATATATTTTTTTGACACCCTGTTATTCGCCGAGATCTTTAGTATCCCATTGCTGCTTATACGTATATTTATATTTTTCACTTTTTTTCTCGTGAGTTCATAGCAGATCTCTCGACCGTTTATAATTATTTTTTCCATATATCACCTGTTCTTTTTAGGTAAATGCTTTTATTTTTAATAAAAAGCGCATTTGTTCGCCGTCAAGGAGAAGAGCATTTTTAATGTTTAATATGGGGACGCCCTCACTTGCAGGGCGTCCCCTCTTAAAAACAGTCCATAGGACTGTTTTTAATTCACCCCTTGCGGAGCGCCCGGCGGCTAAGGCTTTCGCTCTCTGCGGAGAGCGACGAGGACGCTGTCCCTCGACCCTGCAAGCCTTTGAAAAGGCTTGAGCGAAACTTTTTCTTTGCCTTCGGCATAAGCTCTTATTTTAATAAAAATCGCATTTATCCATTACTTGATATTAATTATTATTGCAATATTTTTTTGAAAGTAGTATAATATAATCAAAGCAATACCGCACAAAGCTCACTTTAAGGCTTTGTATGGTATTGCCTTAAAGTAAAAAGCGGAGGAATGACCTTAATGAATAAATTTCTCGAACATTTTAAAACTGTTACAAGACACCGCAATGCAGTTATAAAGAATTGTTTTAAGGCAGGCATACCCTTACAAGGGTTAAAGCATGATCTTTCAAAATACAGCCCGGAAGAATTTTTAAATGGTGTAAAGTTTTTTCAGGGAACACGTTCTCCCCATGAAGCAGAGCGTGAAAAATATGGTTTTTCGTATGCATGGATGCACCATAAAGGAAGAAACAAACATCATTTTGAATACTGGTGTGATTATGACCCTGAAACGAGGAAAATGTCACCGGTAAAAATGCCTGTAAAATATGTAAAGGAAATGTTTTGTGACAGGGTGGCTGCAAGCAAAATATATATGAAAGAGAAATATAATGATGCTTCTCCGCTTGAATATTTTATGCGTGCAAAGAAGACCAGAACTATCCATTCGGAAACTTCTGCGATTCTTGAATACCTGCTTAAAATGCTTCGTGACAGGGGAGAAGAGTATACTTTTGCATATATAAGAAGACTGAAAAAATACTGATACGGCACTGCACATATCTGTGCAGTGTTATTTTTTATTTTTTCCGCCTTTTTTTCTTTTCTTTTTTACTGAAAAACCGAAGCTTCCGATCTTTTTGCCGAGTGCAAAATATTCGCCGTGTGCATATGCCATAAGACCGCATTTGCTCATATTCAAACGACCTGAGTCATCTATATACTGTTCATCTATATCGACACCTGCTATTTCTGATATAAACATATCATGGCTTCCGAGCGATATTATATCTTTAACGATACACTCAAGACTTATAGGACATTCATCTATCAGCGGTGCTGTTACCTTTTGTGCATTTACCGGCGTAAGACCGCACTTTTCAAGTTTATTTATTTTTCTTCCGGATCTTACACCACAAAAATCAATCGTTTTGCATAGTGCAGCGGTCGGAAGGTTTATCACAAATTCTCCCGATGACTTGATAATCTCATACGAGTATCTTTCCGGACGAACAGAGATATAAGTCATCGGCGGTTTGGTATTTATTATACCTGTCCAGCCTATAGTAAGTACGTTTGGTTCATCAACTGTACCGCACGAAACAAGTGCCGGAGGTACAGGGGCAAGCAGTGTACCGCCATCCCAGAATATTTTTTTCATAATTTTCTCCTGTATAAAAAAACTGTTCTCATAGGTTTAGTCCGACACTATGAGAACAGCTTATGGATAATGTACCGAAAGGGACAAAACTTTTTAAAGGAATTTGTATATATGAAGCACCATTGGAAATAGTCTCTGTCGGAACATTATTTTGCAAAATTGTTATCGGAAATAATTACATTCCGGATATTTCGTGATAAAGACTGATATAAGTGTCAGCTGATGTTGCCCAGCTGAAATCTTCGGTCATGTCACGTTTTATAAGTGCATTCCACTTACGTTTGTCCTCATAAACGGCTTTTGCACGTCTGCAGGCATCAAGCATATCATGAGCATTGTATGTTTTAAAGGTGAAGCCATTGCCTTTTTCACCGCCGAAATCACGGACAGTGTCACGAAGACCGCCTGTTTCACGAACTATTGGGATAGTACCGTATCTCATAGCGATCATCTGAGCAAGACCGCATGGTTCACTTTGCGAAGGCATAAGGAACATATCGGCACCTGCATAGATCCTTCTTGAAAGCTCAGGTATAAATCCGAGGGAAACACTTACCTTGTCTGGATAGCGTGACTGCATTTCTCTGAAGAAATCTTCAAATATTTTTTCACCTGCGCCGAGAATAGCAAACTTGAATCCTTCTTTTATAAGATCTTCAAATACATATCTTATAAGGTCGATACCTTTGTGAGCTACAAATCTTGTGACGATGCCTATTAAAGGCTCCTTGCCTTCCTGAAGACCTAATTCTTCAAGCAGGGCAGATTTACAGTCTTTTTTGCCGGTTATAGATTTTGGATTATACTGTTTAGGAATAGATTCATCTTTTTCCGGATCGTAGTTATCAACATCAAGACCGTTAAGTATGCCTGTAAGCTTGAACTGCTTTGTACGGAGTATCCTGTCCATACCATAAGAATACCACGGGTCTAGTATCTCCCAGGCATAGCTTGGTGAAACA
>CADBQZ010000253.1 GCA_902796865.1 uncultured Ruminococcus sp.
TATGGAAGGTACTTATAAAGATCGTACTTTTCTTTGTGTTTGCAACAATAATATCATTAGGCTTCAATTTCGTTTACAATAAATGGACAGGCAGATCAAAGAAAGATCTCAGAAGATACGTAATGATAGGCTTTGTATTCTGTCTTATAATGTCATTCTCGGCTGAATATTTCTTTGATGTTGCTGATATTACAGGTGCATTTATAGCCGGTCTTGCACTTTCAAACGGCAGTAAAGCACCGTATCTTACGAACAGGTTCGAGACCCTTTCGTATATGTTCTTATCGCCGGTATTCTTTGCAAGTATAGGTCTTGCGGTCGAGCTTCCGGATATGGATCCATTGCTTATTGTATTTGCGGTAATACTTCTTGTTGTAGCAGTAATTACCAAGGTCATAGGCTGCGGAGCAGGTGCTAAGATCTGCGGATTTTCAATGAAGGACAGTCTGAGGATAGGCGTTGGCATGATCTCACGAGGCGAAGTAGCACTTATCGTCGCAAATAAAGGTCTTAATGCCGGACTTATGAAAAAAGAGTATTTTGCCCCTATCGTTATAGTAGTTGTTGTAACGACTATCGTTACTCCTATACTCTTAAAGGTCGTTTATAAATCGAAGAATAAGACTCAGGATGATGACGAAAAGGGAGAGCTTGCTGTTGAAAAGTTCAGAAAAGCTTCAACATTCGATAAGATCGAGCAGGAAAAGATCGTAAACAGCGATAAATAAGATCAAAGCATCTGTTTTTTAAAAAGCAGATGCTTTTTCATATTTAAGGTGCTGCCTTAAATATTTTTAATTGCGTCTTGCAAGATAACGGATTTTGTGGTATAATTAAAGAAATAGTTTGTAAAAGGAGAGATTCAAGTGGATAATAATGTATTTATAGTACCGTTTTATTTTCATCTTGTATTTACAGTAATAGCAATAATCGTTCTTATGATACAGTTTTTGAAATACAAAAGAAAGTATCAGTTTTTTATGGGGATAGCTGTTTCAGTCAGTATGCTTCTTTATATCAACCCCAGCCGTACATGGCATAACTGTATAGGTATAGTGGAGCTTGTACTTCTTGCTGCTTCAATAATAACTTCCATTATGGATAAGCCTAAAAATAATGCTCTTGAAGCGGAAGCGGTTTCTGTACCGGAAACTGAAACTACAGAAGCTAAAGAAGAACAGGCTTAAAGGGAAAACGCAATGAAAATATCTATCCTTGATTGGTCAACGGTATCATCATCAGATATAAGCGCCGATATATTCAAAGAATTCGGCGATGTGAACTGTATAGCTCTTTGTCCTCCCGAAAGGACAGCCGAACTTATCGGAGATTCGGAGATAGTTCTCTGCAACAAGGTGCTTATTACCGATGAAGTAATGGAAAAATGCAGTGATCTTAAGTATATCGGACTTTTTGCAACAGGATTCAATAATATCGACATCGAAAGTGCCAAAAGGCATGGTGTAACAGTGTGTAATGCCGGAGATTATTCAACATATTCTGTTGCACAGCAGGTATTTGCGTATATGCTTCATTATTGCAGCAAAATAGAAACTTATGACCGTTTTGTAAAAGACGGCGGTTGGGAAAACTCTGAGACATTCTCAAAATTTCCGTTTCGCACATCGGAGCTTTACGGAAAGACGCTTTCTGTCATAGGATTCGGCAATATAGGCAGGAGAACAGCTGAGATAGGTTCGGCTTTCGGAATGAACGTGATAGTTAATTCAAGAAGCTTTAAGCCGGACTGTCCATATGAACAGGTGAGCCTTGAACAAGCATTTGAACGTGCTGATTTTCTTTCGATACATTGTCCGCTCAATGAGCAGTCGGCTGATCTTGTTAATGAAGAGCGTCTGGCACTGATGAAGGATACTGCGGTCATCATAAATACTTCAAGAGGCGGTACTGTCGATGAACAGGCACTTAGTGATGCCTTAAACAATGGAAGCATCGCAGCTGCATATCTTGATGTTTTAAAGACAGAGCCTATGAGCCATGATACACCGCTCAAAAATGCGAAGAATTGTATCATAACTCCGCACACGGCGTGGGCGCCGCTCGAAACAAGATTAAGGCTTGTAGATATAGTTAAGAATAATATAAGAGCGTATCTGGACGGAAGTCCTGTTAATAAAGTAAACTGACATCATGGAGATGAATATATAATGTTTAATATCTCAGATAAAAAAAGAATAGTTATAAAGCTTGGAACATCTACCATAGCGCACAAAACGGGAAGGCTCAATATAAGACGCATGAGAAATCTTGTGAGAGTTATAAGCGACCTTCAGAATTCCGGAAAAGAAATGATAATCGTTTCATCGGGAGCTATGGGACTTGGCATAGGAAGACTCGGACTTCGTGAGCGACCTTCTGATACTCCTACAAAGCAGGCTGCTGCTGCAATAGGTCAGTGTGAACTTATGCGCTTTTACAGCGATCTTTTCGGAGAATATGGTATTACCGTTGCACAGGTGCTTGTGACTAAAACGGTCATAGACGATGATAACAAGAAGAATGTTGAGAATACTATAGAAAGATTAGTCTCACTTGGTACGATACCGATAGTGAACGAAAATGATACAGTAGCTATAGATGAGCTTGCTTTTGAGATAGGCGAGAACGATTCGCTTTCGGCTATCGTTGCAAAGCTTTCAAGCGCTGATCTTCTCATAATACTTTCGGATATAGACGGTCTTTATGA
>CADBQZ010000254.1 GCA_902796865.1 uncultured Ruminococcus sp.
ACGATCATGATAGGTCCTCTTTCGCAAAGACCAAAACATCCTGTCTTTACTATCTGTACCTTATCCTTTAAGCCCTTTGCTTCAAATTCAGCTTCAAGCTTTTCGATTACTTTTCCGGAGTTTGAAGAAGTACAGCCGGTACCGCCGCAAACTAATACGTGTCTTTCATACTTTGAAGATGCGTTGCCGTGATCTCTTAAAGCGACTTCGCCCTCCATCTTATCCTTGATAACCTTGAGTTCTTCAAGAGTTTTCATATATTGACCTCCTAATGGTTTATTTATTGTCTCATCTATTATCAGCCTGCATACTTTGCAAGAATATCATCTATATCATCTACAGTGAGACGGCCATATACCTCGTCATTTACAGTAAGGACTGGTGCAAGACCGCAGGCACCGATACAACGACAGGCATCGAGTGAGAATTTTCCGTCATTGGTGCACTGACCGCCTGATATGCCAAGCTTTTCCTGAAGTTTGTCATAGATATCGCCTGAGCCTTTAACGTAGCAGGCTGTACCAAGACATACAGAGATCTGATACTTGCCCTTTGGATAAAGCGAGAACTGTGAATAGAAAGTTACAACGCCGTATACCTTTTCGAGAGGGATATTCATTTCGTTTGATATTATAGTCTGTACTTCGATAGGAAGATAACCATATATCTCCTGTGCCTTCTGAAGAACCGGCATAAGTGCGCCTCTGTCATTCTTCTTTTCGGCAATCACCTGCAAAAGCTCGTTTTTCTGAGCTTCAGTGCCTGTGAAGGGAACTGTTGATACTTTACTCATTTAAAGAACCTCCTTGAGTATGATGAAATATGTTTCTTAACAGCTTTTTGTTCGCTTGTTAATCTTCTAACATTCTAGTTACATAATCAATTTTATCACATTTCTACAAAAAAATCAACTCTTTATATAACTAACTAAAGCCGCTTCTTTTTGTTTAATTTTCACAAATTTTAATTTAAGAAATTATCACACTTTAAAGTGCATAACAATACAATAAAGCATAGCTTTTTTATTGTATGATATTTCTGCTTATCAAAGCGCCAAACAGCGCATAAAAAGCAAATTTTATTTGCTTCCAATGTACAAAAAAGTATTACTATTTTATGTCGATTTATAAAAATACTTGTATTATATTTTAAAATATGATAGAATTATAGGGACGCTTGATTTATTTGTCATTTACTATTATATGTATTAATATAAATGATCGTTTTAAAAGGAGTAAAAAGTGCTTGTACCATTATTTTCTGTAATGTATCTCATACTGAATTTCTTTATATCCGCCGACATATACCTTTGGGTAAAGACATTCAGAGATCCCTTCCGCTGGAAAAAAGCAAAGATCATATTCGCAGCTGTATATATTATCCTGACTTCTCTTATATTTATTGCATATTTTCTTCCGAACGGAGAAACAAAAACACTGTTTTCAAGAATAAGCAACTATTATCAGGGATTCCTGATAAATCTTTCAATAACACTCGCTGTTGCACATCTGGCTGCTATTGTTCTGAAGCTTTTTAAACTGATAAAAAAAGACTTTTTCAAAAGAACAAAAGTGAAATTCATTTCCGGTTGGATATGCGCTGCCGTTTCCGTTTTATTTTCATTATACGGCTTTATAAATGCAAATAATATACAGGTCACATCATACGATGTCAAAGTGGATAAGCCGGGAGATGATATGAAGATCATTCTCGCAGCCGATACACATTTCGGATACAGCTTCGGGATCAAAAACATGAAGCAAATGGTGACCAAAATAAATGAGCTTGAACCTGATCTTGTATGCTTTGCCGGTGATATATTCGACAACGATTATGATGCTATGGACGACCCCGAAGGCATAAAGGAACAATTCGCTTCTATAAAGAGTACCTATGGCGTATACGCCTGCTGGGGAAATCACGATGTTTCGGATAAACTTTTTGGAGGATTCACTGTAAGTCCGGGCGAAGACAAAAAACACGATGATAGAATGGAAGAGCTTCTTAAAGATGCAGGAGTAAAGCTTCTCGAAGACAAAGCCGAAATGATAGACGGCAAATTCACTGTAATAGGAAGACTTGATCTTTCAAAGCCTGCGAATGATACAAAAAAGAGAATGGATATATCCGAATTTAAATTTGACGATTCAAAACTTGTTATAGATATAGACCATGAACCTGCTGAATTGCAGGAGACTGCCGATGCCGGAATAGATCTTGACCTCTGCGGTCATACTCATAACGGACAATTTTTCCCGCTTAACGTTGTTATAAATATGCTCTGGGAAAATCCGGCAGGATATATAAAGAAAACCTCGGAAAACGGTCACACGATGCACAATATAGTAACGGAGGGTGTCGGAGTATACGGACCGTTCATGCGTACATTTACAAATTCAGAGATAGTTGAGATAAACGTAGATATGAAATGATCCGGAAAGGAGGCAGACCGTTGTTTGACAGAAAAGCTGCAAAAGCTTCTGCTAAAAAAATAATGAAAAGAAACTACTGGATATTTCTTATTTCATGTCTGGTCGCTTCTTTTCTTGGAATAGAATATGTTTTTTCGCTCGGTCCTATAAATACAGTAGTCATAGAAGAGACTCCTTCTATAGTAAACGATATAAAAGACGGAAGGATACCTTTCGATTCTGTACAATTTTCAAGATACAGAGCATTCACCGTTTTTAAAGAAGTATTGCTTGGAAACACCGATAAAGGAAAAATACTTTCGGACAGGATAAGGAATGATATGCAAAACGGCGACGACATATATCTTCGCTCGATCGAGATAGGTCATCGTGACGGTGTATTCGCTGAAATAGCAAATTCCATATCATCAGGTTCACCATTCATAACTGTTTATGAAGCTATATGTTCTATTGTCGGCAACAAGAATGCGGCAAGTGTTATCTTTATAATCATAAGCCTTCTTGTGATCCTTCTTATATGGGCGCTGTTTGTAAATACCTATCGAGCGATATACCGGCGTATATTCCTTGAAGGCTATATTTATGATAAAGTACCGCTAAAAACATTCATGCACTTTATCAGGGTAAAAAGATTCTCAAAAGTGGTCCTTTCAATGCTTTACATTACCTGTTTGAAACTTCTCTGGGCGCTTACCATCATAGGCGGAGTAATAAAGTATTTTTCATATTTCCTTGTGCCGTATATCGTTGCCGAGAACCCGGACATATCTCCTGTCAAGGCAAAAAATCTTTCTAGAAGAATGATGCACGGACATAAATTTGAATGTCTTAAAATAAAGCTTTCATTCATAGGCTGGTATCTGTTGGAATTTATAACACTTGGAGTAACGGGCATATTCTTCTCTAACCCATATCAGGAAACGGTCATACTTGAATTTTATGTGCATCTCAGACAGCTTGCAAAAGAAAATAATATTGAAGATTCCGAGCTTTTAAACGACGAATACCTCTACAAAAAAATGGAAAAAGAAGAGCTCTGCAAGCTCTACGCAAATAAAACAGAACTCGAAGATACCCCAAGACCCAATAAGGCTCCGGGAAATGCTCTGTGGCGATTCCTTACAAATACATTCGGTGTCGTCCCTTATTATAATCAGGCTGAGCAGGAATATTTTGACAGCCAGCTCAAGCGTTCAAAAGCTATGTCTATCAGAAAAATAATAGACGGTAAGATCTATCCGGACAGAGCAAATCCTGTTCCTGAAAAGCAAAAGGAACACCGTGTAGAATATATAAGCTTTATGCGTCATTACTCAATAACGTCACTAATTATACTGTTTCTGATATTCAGCTTTGCAGGCTGGTTCTGGGAAGTCCTGTTTCATCTTGTAAGTGAAGGACGCTTTGTAAACAGAGGCGTACTTCACGGCCCGTGGATACCGATATACGGTGCCGGCGGTATAATAATGCTTCTGCTGCTATACAAGATACGTTCAAGACCGGTAATACATTTTCTTGTATCTGTCGTGATATGCGGCATAATGGAATACTTTATCGGCAGAGTGCTTGAATGTATACACGGTGAGCGCTGGTGGGACTACAGCGGATATTTCCTTAATATAAACGGTCTTGTCTGTGCGGAAGGTCTTCTCATGTTCGGCATATTAGGCATAGCCGTAGTGTATTTTGCGGCACCGTTTATTGATAATGTACTCAGAAAGATAGACAAAAGGATAGTAGTTCCTATATGCGTTATATTTACACTTGTCTTTACTGCCGACGCCATTTTCTCGATCTCAAATCCAAATAAAGGTGCCGGAATAAATGATTTTCCTGCAAGAGAATACGAAAATGATATACAGCATAAAGACAATAATGAAGCTCCGATACCATATCCAATAGTATCAGAGACTCATCAGAAGACAACTTCCAAATAACATTTTTATAAAACTTATCGGTCACAAAAATGACCTGCGTTAATAACGCAGGTCATTTTTTATTCTGTAATTGTCTCATCAGTTTTGATGCTATTTTTTTGTCTGTCGCATTTCATTACGCCCATGATAGTTGAAGTCATTACATAGACCGCAAAGAGCGCTCCTTCAAGGATAAGCAATATTTTCGCCATGCTTTTGAGGTCAGCCTTATGCTCTCCGCCGGATGCAGGGATAAGTATATTAAAAGCATTTTCAAATACTACATTTTCATAATAATCATCCGTCGTTTTTTCTGTTATGCTTATAATATCATTTATCTTGCTGTAGAGTTCTTCTATACGCTCATCTGCCTTTGAAAAGTCCTTTGTACCATTTTCTTCATTATCCTGCATCTGTTCCGCTCTGAGCTTGTAATATTCTATCATTACCTGTTTATTTGAATAATCATCTTCCAGAACAAGCTTCCTGTCGATAAGCTCGTCATAATTTTTCGATGCCTGAGAATATCTGTTTTTCTCATCACTGCTTTCATCAAAAAGCATTATGGTATCTTTTTCATAGTTATTTATCGAATCGTTTACCGAATCAAGCTCTGCTTTTGTCACCTCCGCCTTTCTTTCAAGATCGGATATTTTATACTCATAATAAGGCATAAGAGACTGTTTGTCACGGGTTATATCGTTTACTGTTATATATGCTGAAAGCTCGTCCAGCTCGGCTGTTTTTACAGTATCTATCATTCTTTTGATATCATCAAAATTGTATCCGGTCCTGCTTGATCTGAATCCGATAGGATCTTTCTGCTGGATACGGCTTATATATCTGTAAACATCATCAAGTGTAGTTCTGAAAATATCAACAGCTATCGGATAATCATAATCTTTATAATCTATCGCTGATATCGAATCTCCCAATGCTTCGTTATATCCATATGTCCTGAAGAAATATTCCTGATATCCTTTCAGTATGCCGTTCATTACATTTCTGCCTTTCTCTGAATCAAGTCCGGCAGCAGCATTGTCAAGCTTTATCAGATAATATGAACTGTTGTAATCCACCGACAAAAGAGCATCTGCCGCTTCCTTGCTGCCTGCACGGCTGTATATCCCTTTGTACAGAGCTATCTCATCCTGTGCTTTGTCAGGTATTATACCTTCTATAGAAACGGCACGTCTTACATTCTCTAAAAGCTCTTCTGATATATCAAGTTCTTTGAGAACATTACTTATTATCCCGGGAGCTCTTATCTTATTTACATCAAGCTTTCTTCCGGCAGGATCCAGCCCTTTCTCTATGCCGTCATATTTATAGCTTATAAGCGCCGTCACACTTGCATGGCTTATACTCTGACTTACCCAAAATGTTCCTCCGGCAAATACAAGACCAAGTGCAGCTGAAAGTATCAGCCACAAGGATAGAAACTGTCTGAACTTATCAAACAGCGCAGACAGTGAGAGCTTATATCGCTCATCATTATCTTCATCATGTATAAGCCTTAGATTTATATTCTTCTGCTCACTGTCTTTCAAGCCTTTCCCTCCTCATCATCTTTTTTTGCTTCTGATATACGGCGCACAGCAAATATTCTTTCAGGCATGAACGCACAAAACATTATATATAGTCCAAGTATTATAGCCTCAGCCGCTAATATACCTGCCGCCGAATTTTTAAGCGATGAAATAACTGCCGTTCCGAAATTATCAGACGTTTTAGAGATCACACGGCAGGCATCTTTTAAAACGACATTTTCATAATATTCATTGACCGTAGTTTTTACATCTTCCAAAAGCCCACTTATCTTTTTATTAAGTTTTTCAAATTCTTTTTTTACATCATCTTCGGTCACATTTGACGGCTGATCCTCAAAGTTCTCTATGCGGCTTTTATACATATCTATCTTCTGCTCATTTTCAGCTATCTGCTTTTGAACAGCAGTCTTTTTATCAATAAGCTTTTTATAGCTTTCAGAATTATTCTTAAGTTCCGCATTGGCTCCAAGAAGATCACTGCCTTCAAAGAGCATAACAGTATTCTGCTGATAGTTTTTTATAGTGCTTTCAATATTTTCAAGCTCGGAGGAATATATATCGTTCTGCCTTTTAAGTTCATCTGTTTTTACGATATATGCCGACATTATGTCGTCTTTATTTTTTGCTACATTTCCTCCGGTTATCATGGAGGTTAGTATCCCGAGATCTTCGTTTCTTATCGTTTCTATATATTTTGAGATATCTGAAAATGTAAGACCGCTCTTTTCAGATCTGAATCTTGTATCATCTTTGCCTTGGATCTCATTTATATATTTTCCGATAGAAACAAGTTCGGTATCATACACATTTACTGCATCTATATATTCATATTTGCTGTAGTCTGCCGAAACGAGCATATCTTCTATAGCACTCTTGTATCCATAACGCTTATAAAAATTTTCCGTATAATTATCAAGAAGTTCATCAAGAAGCTTTACACAGTCATCATATTCGATATCAAGCCTGCTGCTGTCTAACGTAACTGTATACCTTGTCGGATAATA
>CADBQZ010000255.1 GCA_902796865.1 uncultured Ruminococcus sp.
CTCATCGCTTGAAAGCATAGAGCTTCCGGACAGGCTTGTAACAGTAGGGGAATTTGCTTTTTATAACTGCACAAAGCTATTATTGGTAAATATCCCCGAAAGTGTTAGTGATATAGGCGGCTTTGCTTTTGGATATTATGGGAAAGTCCCGACGGCTTACGAACATTTTAGTGTATCCGGAGACGATGATTCTCTGGGCAGGAAATACGCTTATGAAAATTCTTTCGAGTATATTTCGGATAATGATAAAAATGAAGACAGCGGAAAGCATTTTTCTGTTCTGCCTGTATCACTTGCCATAGGTGCAGCAACAGGGCTGGTACTTCATAAAACTATTGAAAAGACTGGTAGATTAAAATACAGATATGAATATGAAAAATAAAAAATTTCCATTTAACTGAATAAAATAAATAAAAACAGCCGATCATCTGAACAGAGGTGATCGACATGAGGATAAGAGACATTGCATTGATAACAGGGCTTATGGGAGCGATAGTATTTACAAACACTGCCCAGCTTGGAAATACTGTACGTGGACTTGAAAAGGAAGTTTTGCGGATGCACATACTCGCAAATTCCGACAGTGAAGAAGACCAGAGCCTTAAAATAGCGGTAAGAGACAGACTTCTCGAAAAATCAGACGAGCTTTTTTCAGGCTGTGAAACACTTGATGAAATGAAGAGGAAAGCAATTGAAGAAAAAGACAGGATAAATTCTATAGCGCAGGAAGTTATACATGAAAAGGGTTATGATTATCCTTCGGAAACAGAGCTTGTAAATATGGAATTCGAGGCAAAACAATATGACGATATCACTATGCCTGCCGGAAATTATGATGCCCTTCGGGTGACTATAGGAAAGGCTGATGGACATAACTGGTGGTGTGTGATGTATCCTCCGCTTTGTATACCTGCTGCGGAAGAGGTAAGAACTGATGAAGAAACAAAAGCAAAGCATTTTTCAGATGATGAACTTGATATAATGAAAAAGCCGGAAGAACACAGAATAGGCTTTAAGTGTATCGAAATATTTAAAAGCATAGGGAAAAAGTTCTCGGATTGGTTTTGAAATATGAACAAATTGTTAATAATTCCGTGATAGTCTTGACAAATGATGTTTATGGGGGTATAATAGATTAGTAAAACAAAGCAGACTTTCAGTTCTCACCACAAGACCAAAAGGGATCAAAGTGGTCAATAAAGAATATAATGCGGCTTTATAGTGTGAAGACCGTTGTGTATTTTTGAGTGCTGATATGATTCTGCACTCATTTTTTGTTTTTGGCAAATTTAGACATGGAGGTGCTTAACCATTAGCAAGCAGGAACTGCAGATCAATGAAGAGATCCGTGATAAGGAGATCCTTCTGATAGATTCTGACGGAACGAAGATCGGAGTTGTTTCCGCAAAGGAAGCACAGAAAAGGGCGTATGAAAAGGATCTTGACCTTGTAAAGATAGCCCCGACCGCAAAGCCGCCCGTGTGCAGGATACTTGATTATAACAAGTATAAGTTTGAACAGGCGAAGAAGGAAAAAGAGGCAAGGAAAAATCAAAAGGTCGTTGAGATAAAGGAGATAAGAATGTTCTCCGCAATAGACACTCACGATTTCAACACAAAGGTCAATCAGGCTCAGAAGTTTTTGAAAAACGGAGATAAACTTAAAGTTTCCGTTAGATTCCGTAAACGTGCTATCGCACACCCACAGATAGGACAGGAGCTTCTCGAAAGATTCAGAGATGCCTGCGGCGAATTCGGTACGGTCGAAAAGCCTGCTAAAATGGAAGGCAGAAGCATTGTTATGTTTATGTCGCCCAAAACATCAAAGTAAAATTATAAGGAGGAAAAGGTTATGTCAAAGGTTAAAGTCAAAACACATTCAGGTGCTAAAAAACGTTTTAAGCTTACTAAAAACGGTAAGGTAAAATATCAGCACACAAACAAGAGACATAGACTTACACAGAAGGATACAAAGAGAAAGAGAATAGCTCGTAACTCCGGCGTTTGCAGCGAAACAAACGCACCTACAGTAAAGAAGTTAATTCCATATATGTGATCTTGAAAATAAGCAGGAGGTAATAGATTATGGCACGTGTAAAGGGTGCGATGATGACTCGCAAGAGAAGAAATAAAACACTGAAGCTCGCTAAGGGCTATTGGGGCGCAAAGAGCAAGCACTTCAAGATGGCTAAACA
>CADBQZ010000256.1 GCA_902796865.1 uncultured Ruminococcus sp.
AACCATACTCTTATCGGAACAGGGAAGCCAAGTTTCTTTTTAGCAGCAGTCTTTGCAGTCTGAGGCGGAGTATCTCTTTTAGCAGCAAGACGCATAGCATATTTAGTTATGTAATTTATCTCAGAATTACTTCCTTGCTTATGAGATACACGATATTTTGTAGGAATACCCTGTGCAAGCTCCATTATTTTTTTATCAAGAAACGGCACTCTGAGTTCCAGAGAATTTGCCATACTCATCTTATCGGCTTTGAGAAGAATATCACCTGCCATCCACATATGCAGATCGAGATATTGCATTTTTGTGACATCATCTTTATCACTAACACGCTTGTAATAGTGACGGGTGAGTACAGCAGGATCAGGAGCATTCGTTTTTATTTTAAGCAGCCTCTTTCTCTCTTTAGGAGTAAACATATAAGCGTTGCCGATAAATCTTTCTTCTACTGTTTTTCCTTTTCTTATAAAGAAATTTATACCTTTCTTTGCCGGAAGAAGTGAAGCGGCTTTTCCGATAACACGGCGAACAGGGAAGGGAACGTGATCGTACAATGTTCCGCCCGGCTCACTGTAAACATTATATCCGCCGAATATTTCATCAGCGCCTTCACCTGAAAGCACTACCTTTAACTGCTTTGAAGCTGTATTGCATACAAAATACAGTGCAACAGCAGAAGGATCTGCAAGCGGTTCATCCATATGATATTGTATCTTTGGAAGTATATCCCAGTATTCTTCCGGTGATATGACTTTGCTAGTATTTTCTTTGCCTATAGCTTTTGAAAACTCTTTTGCCCATCCTATCTCATTATATCTTTCATCTTTTCCAAATCCTACCGTGAATGTTTTATCGACATCTGCAACGGCTGCAACATAGCTTGAATCAACACCACTCGATAAAAAAGAACCAACTTCCACATCGGCTATCTTATGTGCATTTACTGAATCATGGAAAACATCAGATATTTTCTGAGTCCACTCTTCAAGACTTGGCGTTTCATCAGCATTAAAATGTATATCCCAATATCTTTTTATGTCAAGTTTTCCGTCTTTATATATAAAATAATGTGCCGGCATAAGCTTGTAAACGTTCTTGAAAAATGTATCTTCCCCAACAGAGTATTGAAATGTCAGATAGTTTTCAAGAGCCGATGTATTAAGTTCTTTTTTGAAATGTGGATGTTCAAGAAAGCTTTTTATCTCAGAACCAAACAAAAAGCTTTCGCCGCTGAAACAATAGTAGAGTGGTTTGATACCGAAAAAGTCTCTTGCACCGAAAAGTTCTTTTTTATTTTTATCCCAGATAACAAATGCAAACATACCTCTTAGTCTGTCTAAAAGTTTTGTTCCGAATTCTTCATAGCCATGAAGAAGTACTTCCGAGTCACTTTTGGTTTTAAAAATATGACCTTTCTGTATAAGTTCTTCACGAATGCTGTGATAATTATATATCTCGCCGTTAAAGAGAAGTATTTTACTTTCATCTTCATTTAAGATCGGCTGATCTCCCTGCTCAAGATCTATGATACTAAGTCTTCTGAATCCAAGAGCTATGTCATCATCAATATAACGTCCGCCGGAATCAGGACCTCGGTGAACTATGGTATTCATCATCTTATCAAGCGTTTTATCAGCATCGCTGATGTAATTTGTAAAGCCTGTGAAGCCGCACATAAACATTCCTCCCAAAAACATTATAATCAATATATATCCATTATACTATATTATAACGTTATTTGCAATAATTTTTCGCATCATAAACTATGATTTTTATATTAAAAATATGCTGATAGTTAGTTTAAATATATTTTTGCATTAAATAATTATAATTTTGTGAATATTATTTTGGCTAAAAGGTATTGAAAAAACGACGTTATTAGGGTATAATATAATGTAGGAAAGATTAAAGAGATTAATATAGTGGTATTTTAATACATATAGATAAAAGTTTGAAAAAGAGAAAGAAGATATGGGAGAAAAGTTAAGATGTCAAACAGAGGGAGAAAAAGGTCTGATACTTATTCAAAGAATACAAGAGGACCTGTCCTTAGATTCAGGTTTAAAGCCGTTATACTTATTTTTATTGTGATAACTGCAATATGTTTTGTTATATACATGATGAATATAAATATCGGCGGAAGCAAAGAAGGTTCTTACACTCAAACATGGAAAGAAAAATCATCTGTTGCTGTGACCAATAAGAAAAGTGATACAAAGGAGACTGAAACAGCGGCAGTAACAGAAGCTGTCGGCGAGAGCAAAAAGAAGAAAGCTTTAAATCCGATACAGGAAGGAAAGCCTGAATCGGAGGATTATCTGGACGACTGCGTTTTTGTAGGAGATTCTATAACAGAAGGACTTGCTGATTATCAGATACTTCCGATAGATAATGTTATAGCGGAAGTCGGAATGAATATACAGAAGATCAACGATGAAACTATGCAGACAGCATACGGCGAGATGACAGTTTTAGAAGCACTCAAACAGGCTGATCTTAAAAACATATATATTATGCTCGGAAGCAACGGTATAGCATGGCTCGATATAAATGATATGGTTTCAGAATATGCTGAATTTCTTGAAAGCGTAAAGCAAGAACTTCCGGATGCTAATATCTATATCGTTTCGATACCGCCCGTTACCGCCGAGAGAGAAACCGGCGAACAGCCTATAGCAAACACTGATATAGACGCTTATAATCATAAGCTTCTGGAACTTGCAAATAAAGACGGTTCGTATTATATAGACCTGAATGCTTATCTGAAAGGCTCTGATGGAAAATTCCCTTCTGAGTCAGCAGCTGATGACGGTATGCACTTTGTAAAATCGACATACGACAAGATGATGAAATTTGTTTTGTCACACGTTGTAAAATAAAGATAAGTCCTGCTTAAAGTTTTCGGCATAAAATAAATGCTGTTTTGACCTTTGCAGTACTTTAATAAAAAAGAGATAAGGAGAATAAAGATGAAAAAGAGAATAATGGGTGCAGCTGCAGCAGTGATGATGCTTGCATCGCTTACAGCCTGCGGTACAAAAGAACCTTCAAAGGCAATATCAGAAATAACAAAAGCTGTTGTTGACAGCGGCATAAAGTTCCCGGAAATGATAGAAGTAAATCAAAAGAACTTTGAAATAAAGTATGAAATAGGCGATGATGTATATTCTGATTTTTCTGTTTACTGGACAACAGGTGCAGATGCAGATGAAGTATGTATCATAAAGGCAAAAGAAAATAAAGCCGAAGATGTAAAAAAGGCTGTTGAAGGAAGAAAACAAGCTCAGATGGATGTATTTGAATCATATGCGCCGGAACAGTATGATAAGCTCAAAAATTCTGAAGTTAAGACAGAGGGAGATTATGTTTACTGGGTATGCACAGAAGATGATTCAAAAGCAGAGGATACTCTTCTTTCGTATTTTAAATGATGATCTGGTCGGATAGGATATAATTCTTATCCGACTTTATATTATTATAGAAAAAATCGTTTCTCATAAAAAGAGAAACGATCATCTTGTTACATATATAACTGGTGTTCCCGAGGTGATTCGAACACCCGACCTACCGCTTAGGAGGCGGTCGCTCTATCCAGCTGAGCTACGGAAA
>CADBQZ010000257.1 GCA_902796865.1 uncultured Ruminococcus sp.
AATTTGACAAAATCGACAAATTTGTATATAATAAGGGTATAAATATTTTTAAGGAGAATAATCTTGGACTTTAAAAACATTAAAGATAAGCTTTCCGATGCTTTTTTTTACAGCCGTTATGTGCGGATGCTCAAAAAACCTCTGAAGCCCACGGTGCTTCTTTGCGGAGAATGCTTCGGACTGAATATCCCGGGATCATTGAAGAATACTTCACCTAAAAATTATTCTGTATGTAAATATATCATAACAGATGATATACTTCCGGAGTTCTTTATAAAAAAGCCGGGACAGATAGTCATTTCGTTCGGCAAGTATGCCCATAACTGTAATTTTGACAGGGCAAGGCGTTCTTATCTCATGTCCGATTTCATAATTTGCGAAAACGCAGCGGAATTTGCTGAAACGTTCCAGCTTTATGATATATATAAAGGTATGCTCACAGAAGACAGAAATGCTGTGTTCGGGATATTAAACGGTATACTCCCGGACGGAAAGCGTGTGACTGATGCCGGAAGCGGAAAGATATTGATATATTCAGGTTCCATGAAGCAAAACGGACTTACCACATCGCTTCTTAATATACTTTCTCAGCTTGATGACGATGAGATAAAAAAATGCTGCCTTACTTTCCGGAGCGATTCTATTACAGACGAATCTTACAATATCGAAGAGATCAGGCGGTTTATCGACATTATCCCGATGCAGGGTCAGACGCACTTTACTCTGACCGAGCTTTTGAGCTATACTCTTTATTTTAAATTCAACAAGGATTCAAGCTTTGTTATGAAACGAATAGACAGGCTCTATAAGAGGGAATGGGAGAGGTATTTCGGCTTTATAGATACAAGCTGCGCCGTACATTTTACTGGTTATGAATACGGCGTTATAAATCTTTTCCGCTCTTTTGAGGGAAGAAAGATAATCTATGTACATAATAATATGCCGGAAGAGATAAAAACAAGGCATAATCAGCATCTTCTTACGCTCAGACGTGCATACAATGAATATACAGTTGTTGCACTCGTTACCGAGGATATGCGAAGACCTACAATGTCAATAAGCGGAAGCATGGGAGAAAACTTCTGCGTTGTGCCGAATTGCCATGATTTCAGGAATGTTATCTCACGTTCTGAGCTTCCTGTGCTTTTCCAGCCGGAAACACAGAGCAATGTTACTGTCGAAAAATTAAAAGAAATACTTGATTCCGACAAGCTTAAATTTATAACTATCGGACGCTTTTCACCCGAAAAGGCACATCTTCGCCTTATGAAAGCTTTCGAGCGTTTTAACGATACTATGCCGCAGAGCGTTCTTATAATAATCGGCGGAAGAGGGGAACTCTATGAAGAGACCTGCACTTATGCGGAAAAAAGCTCTGCCGAGATAATAGTTATAAAATCTATGCAGAATCCTATGCCGGTACTAAAAAAATGTGACCTTTTCATGCTGCCGTCAAGATATGAGGGGCTTGGTCTGGTTCTTCTTGAGGCGGATACGCTCGGGATCCCTGTATTTGCGACCGATGTAAACGGTCCCAGAGGATTTATGCGTGAAAACGGCGGACTTTTAGTTCCCGATACAAGCGAAGGCATACTCGACGGTATGCGGCTGTTTGCATCCGGCGGCATACCGGTCATGAATATAGATTACAGCGTTTACAATAAAAAAGCAGCTGACAGATTCCGTGAGGTCACAGGAGTAAGCATCTGATCTCCGGCGGAAATTTTTATAAAAACTATTGTAATATCACGGAATATATAGTATAATTATATTTATGCGAAAAAATATTTTAAGGAGGAAACTAATGTCCACGTTATCAAAGCGAAAAGGGCTTTCCGATGCGAACAGAACGCCCTTTTCAATAAAAGAACTGCCGGCGTTTTTAAGTCAGTGGCTTATACGGAACAAGCTTTATTTTCTGGCTTTTGCTGTCCCGGTAGTTGTAATGTATGTAGCTTATGCTATTTTCAAGGTCTTCCCTTTCGGAGACAACTCGGTACTCGTACTTGACTTGAACGGTCAGTATGTTTATTACTTTGAATCTATACGTGATGCGTTCTGGGGAGATGAAAGCATCTTCTACAACTGGTCACGAAATCTTTCGGGAGGATTTGCCGGTGTCATCGGATATTATCTTGCAAGTCCGCTGACCCTTATCCCTATACTTCTTCCGAGAACGATGATACTCGGAAGCCTTATGATAATGATACTCACAAAAGTAGGACTTGCTTCTGTGACGTTCTGTTATTTCCTGAGAAAAAGCAGGAATATCGCACCGCTCCAGTCGGTCGTATTCTCCGTGCTTTATGCGCTTTGCGCTTACGGCGTTATACAGGCTATGGACCCTATGTGGCTCGACGGTGTATACCTTCTGCCGCTCATAGCTTTAGGTGTTGAGTATCTTATCGACGACGGAAGAAAGCTCAATCTTATAATACCGCTTGCTATGATATTCGTTTTCAACTTCTATATCGGATATATAGTTGGTTTGTTTACTATAATATACTTTGCTTTCTATCTTTTCACAAGCGGAAATGAGACAAGAAAGTTCTCGTTTGATTATATTATAAAACCTATAGGGCGGTTTATCCTGAGCGGTATAGTATCGCTTATGCTTGCAGCAGCTATGATACTTATGGTGTATAATGCGCTCGCACTTGGTAAATTTGACTTTACAGAGCCGGACTTCTCGTTCGCTACACAGTTCAATCCGCTCGACTTCTTCCCACAGCTTCTGCCTGCACAGTTTGACAGCGTTGACGTAGACGGTCTCCCTGAGATATACAGCGGTATGCTTACCGTACTTATGCTGCCTCTTTTCTATCTTAACGGAAAAATATCTATCAAGAAGAAGATAGGCTTTACAGCGGTACTTGTATTGTTGTTCTTATGTATGTATATAAGACCGCTCGATATGGTATGGCACGGTTTCCAGATGCCTAACTGGCTCCCGTTCCGTTATTCATTCACATTCTCATTTGTACTCGTACTCATGGGAGCGGTGTCTTTCTCGAAGCTCGACGGCATGAAGCCTTCGGCTATAGGCGGCGCTGCATTCTGCGTTGCAGCATTTCTTGCGGTCGCAGTTTCAAGACAGAAAGAATATCTTACAAATACAGAAATAATCATTGCCGCAGTATTTGCAGCTATATACTGTATCATAATAGCTATTTTCAGAAACAAGGAAAAGGCGATGCGTACAGCTGTACCGATCATGGTGCTTGTAGTATGCGGTGTTGAGCTTGGCTATAACGCTTATAATGAATTTGTTGATGAGGATAAATCGCTTATCTATTCAAAAGGCGGTCCTTATTATAACTTTATAAACAATAACCGTAAGGTAGTAGAAGAATTAAATAAATATAACTACGATCACGGAAATGAAAATGATGGATTTTTCAGAGCCGACAAGACTTACCACAGAACAGTAAATGACGCCGGAGCGCTTGGGCTCAGAGGTATAAGCCATTCAAGCTCGGTCATGAATGCAAAACTCCTTAAATTCATAGAGGCTTTGGGCTATTCGACAAGTACGTATTTCTCAAGATACGACGGAAATACTCCGATAACCGACTCCCTCCTCGGCATAAAATATTCTATCGACAGACAGATAGAGGGCGACGATAACGCAAGAAGACTTACCGACCAGACATACGAGCCGATATTCCAGTGTCAGTATCAGGATGAAAATGATAAAACGGCAAGTATAGACGTTTTCGAGAATCCTAATGCACTGTCGCTCGGATATATGGTAGATGGCAATATAAAAAATGTAGGCGCACTCGGCAATGACAATACATTCCTAAGCCAGAATATCTTTATGAGTACTATAGCAGGTCACACTGTTATAAATACTGCCGAGAGAACGTTCGACAGCTTCTATGAATACTTCAAGAAGCTTGATGTTGACCCTGATTCATTTATCCTGAATAGTGTCAGCGAATCGACATACGGTGAAAATCAGAGAATGTATACCGCTATCGAAGGCGGCGATCCTATCGTCAATATGCATATCGTGCCTGAAAGAGACGGCCCTGTTTATATCTATTTCCAGACAGAGAATCAGAAAAAAGTAAATCTCTGGCTCAGTACGGAAAAGGATGAGAACGGAAATTATATAAACCATAAATTCATGGGTGAGTATTTTGAAAACCATAACTATCATACTCTCAATCTCGGTGATTTCAAAGCCGGCGAAGAATTTGAGCTTAGAATGACTGTTGCAAATGAGTATACGATAGTAAGAAGCTTCCATTTCTATCAGTTCGATTATGACCTCTTTAAGGCAGATATAGACAAGCTCAAACAGCAGCAGTGGAATATCACAGACTTTGACGGTGACTACATCAAGGGTACTATAAATGCCGGCGAAGGACAGCTTATGCTTACGTCTATCCCTTACGAGGACGGCTGGACAATAAAGGTCGATGGCGAGACACTTAATTTCGTAAACAAGGATACCACCGAATATGATGTGACCGACCAGTGTTATACTAAAGTAGTCGAAGCGCTTTATGCGATAAAGATGACTCCGGGTGAGCATACAGTCGAGATGTCGTACACACCGCCGGGACTTATACCGGGATTGTTCCTGTTTGTACTCGGTGCAGCGGCTTCGGTATTTATATGGCGTGAAGACAGAAAAAATAACAAGGTAATACTTGCAGCTATTCGTGCAAAAAAAGGAGAGGCTGTAAATGAGCCTGTAAAGCCTTCAAAAAATCTTAAAAAGAAGAGCGTTGATGAAAACGAAGAAACTGATTCAAAGGAAGAAGAACAGGCTGAAAAGACTGAGACACAGGAAAGTTCTGAAGAAGTATCAGTACAGATACTTCCGGGACAGACGCCTAAAGCTAAGACAAATGGTGGCAAAAAGCACAAAGGCAAGAAAAAAGGCAAAAAGAAAAGGTGATCGAAAAAATCACTTTTCGTGCCATGCCGGATAAGGGGACATCTCTCTTTGCAGGGTGTCCCCTGTTTCAAAACGTAAAAAACATGAAAGGATATGATCGAAATGGCAATGACTATAGTTTATGAAGTTGGAGACAAGCTTTATATAAATCTTACAAATAAATGTCCGTGCAGCTGTACTTTCTGCATAAGGCAAAACGGCGACGGTGCATACGGCTCGGACAGCCTCTGGCTGGATCACGACCCTTCGGAGCAGGAAGTTATCGAAGCACTTGAAAAAGCAGATTACAAAAAATATAAGGAGATCGTCTTCTGCGGATACGGCGAGCCTACCCAGAGACTTGATGTGCTTACCGCAGCGGCTAAGTATATAAAGGATAATTCTGATGTTCCGGTAAGGCTTAATACGAACGGACTTTCCGACCTTATACATAATGCTCCTACGGCAAGGCGACTTGAGGGACTTATAGATACTGTTTCGATAAGCCTCAATGCAGGAACGCAGGCGGAATATCTCCGTGTAACACGCCCTTCATTCGGCGAGATATCTTATAAGGCTATGCAGGATTTTGCAAAAGAATGTAAGAAATATGTTCCGAATACAGTATTTACAGTAGTCGATGTCATCGGCGAAGATGAGATAAAGGCGGCTCAGGATATAGCCGACAGTCTTGGCATAAAGCTGAGGGTAAGAAAATACGAAGGATAATATTGAAAGCGCACCTCTAAAGGTGCGTTTTTTGTTTCCCGAAAATACCGGATTTCATATTGACAGCAAAAATTAACAAAATGGCTGCAAAATCGAACAATCCAGGAAATTTAAATAAAGAATAATTGTGCAAGTCTACAAAAATGGATAAACCCCTTGACATTTGGTAATAATAGTGTTAAATTATATTTAGCACTCAAAGAGAAAGAGTGCTAGCACTCAACGGTTCACGGTAACACATCGTCTTAAAAGACTGCGTTTCCGTATCTGCCGATTTACAGCAAGGAGGCGGCTTTATCTGTGAAAGACAGAAAAATGAAGATACTTGCTGCCGTCATTGATGAATATATAATGACAGGCGAACCGGTAGGCTCAAAGCTTATTGCTATGAAGCCGGAAATAAATGTATCCGCTGCAACGGTAAGAAACGATATGGCGATGCTCGAACAGTTAGGATATCTTGAACAGCCGCATACATCGGCTGGAAGAGTCCCGACATTTTTAGGGTACAGGTTCTATATCGACAATATAATGAAGCCTTCTTCTTTGCCCGATGAGGAGGTCGAAAGGCTCGACCGTATGCTTGAGGATGAAGGAGCAGTCACCGAGGAACTTGTGATACAAAGTGCTGCAACGGCTTTGGCAGAGCTTACGAAATGCGCCGTGGTAGCATCAAGTTCATCTCCGAAGTTTTCGGTGATATCCAAAGTAGAAGTAATACCGACCGGAAAGCGGCTTTATGTGATACTGCTTGTAACGTCCGACGGAAGCATAAAAAACAAAGCCTGCCGATTAGAATTTGATCTTACAGATGAACAGCTTGAATTTTTCTCGAATTACGTTGAAGAAAATCTGAAAGGCATATCTGTATCGGAATTGAGCGACGAGACATTCTCGAAGCTTGCTGAGGCACTTGGAACTTATATGCTGACACTTGCACCGCTCATGAACAGTGTAAGGGAACTTTCAAAAGACCTTATGCACGAGGAATTCACTATAAAGGGAGAAAGAAATCTCCTTTCATGCAGCGAACTCGATAAAATGGAGATAGTGAGCCTTGTGGAAAAATCAAATGAGCTTGAAGCACTTTTAAGCAGTTCGTTCAGCGGCATAAACGTAATGTTCAGCGAAGAAAGCGAAAGCTTTGTGATAGGCAATTCGAGTATGATAGTTTCAAGCTATCAGAAAGGCAATAAGCCGGCAGGGTCACTTGGAATAATCGGACCGGTAAGGCTCGACTATTCAAAGATAATACCATATATAGAATATTTTACAAATAAAATATCCGATCTCATCTCTGATGATGAGGATATTGCCGACAGAAAGGAAGATGACCATGAATGAAGAAGAGAATATGAACGAGACTTCCGAGGAAGAACTTGAAAAGACTCGTGAGGAAACAGACATAGATGTTGACATATCCGAGCAGGACAACAAGCTTTCTGAAGAAAATGAAAAGCTTCAGAAGGAGATCGCAGATGCGAATGATAAATATATAAGGCTTTGTGCGGAGTATGACAACTACAGAAAGCGGACTACTCGTGAAAAGACAGAAGCCTACGGCGATGCAACGGCTAAGTGCATACAGGATATAATCCCGGTGCTGGACAGCTTTGAAAGAGCTATGGAAGCCGAAACGACCGACAGCTCATTCAAAGACGGCATGAAGATGATATATGATCAGTTCGTGCAGGCGCTTGAAAAGATAGGCGTTACTGAGATGGAAGCGTTAGGACAGGAGTTTGACCCGAATATCCACAATGCGATAAAGCAGGAGGAAAGTGATGAATACGGCGAAAATACCGTTTGTCAGGTATTCCAGAAAGGTTATATGCTAGGCGACAGAGTTATACGCCATGCGGTAGTCGCAGTTACGGCTTAGAACGTGACATTATATCAAATATAAATAAATCAAATACTATATTGAAAGGAAGAATATATCATGGGAAAGATAATAGGAATTGACTTAGGTACAACAAATTCATGTGTAGCAGTAATGGAGGGCGGAAGCGCAGTAGTTATCCCAAACTCCGAGGGTGCCAGAACTACTCCTTCAGTAGTTGCATTCTCTAAGACAGGCGAAAGACTTATCGGTCAGGTAGCAAAGCGTCAGGCTGTTACAAACCCTGAAAAGACTGTTATCTCTATAAAGCGTCACATGGGTTCGGATCATAAGGTGGATATCGACGGAAAGTCATATACTCCACAGGAAATATCAGCAATGATACTCCAGAAGCTTAAATCAGATGCTGAAAGCTATCTCGGTGAAACTGTTACAGAAGCAGTTATCACAGTACCTGCATACTTCACAGATGCTCAGAGACAGGCTACAAAGGATGCAGGACAGATAGCAGGTCTTAACGTAAGAAGAATCATCAACGAGCCTACAGCAGCAGCTCTTTCATACGGTGTTGACAAGGAAGAAGACCAGAAGATAATGGTATACGATCTCGGCGGCGGTACTTTCGACGTATCTATCATCGAAATGGGCGACGGCGTTACAGAGGTCCTTGCGACAGCAGGTAATAACCACTTAGGCGGTGATGACTTCGACCAGAGGATCATCGACTGGATGACAGCAGAATTCAAAAAGACAGAGGGTATTGACCTTTCAACAGACAAGATGGCTATGCAGCGTTTAAAGGAAGCTGCTGAAAAGGCAAAGATCGAGCTTTCATCTACTCCTACATCACAGATCAATCTTCCGTTTATCACAGCAGATGCAACAGGTCCTAAGCATTTAGACCTTACACTTACGCAGGCAAAGTTCAATGAGCTTACATCAGACCTTGTACAGTCAACAATGGGTCCTGTAAAGCAGGCTCTTGCAGACAGCGGGCTTTCAGCAGGCGATCTCAACAAGGTACTCATGGTCGGCGGTTCTTCAAGAATACCGGCTGTTCAGGAAGCTGTAAAGAGCTTTATCAATAAAGAACCGTTCAAGGGCATTAACCCTGATGAATGCGTAGCACTCGGTGCTGCATACCAGGGCGGCGTTTTAGGCGGCGATGTAAAGGAAGGACTTCTCCTTCTCGATGTTACACCGCTCACACTCGGTATCGAAACAGCAGGCGGCGTTTCAACTCCTATGATAAAGAGAAATACTACTATCCCTACAAAGCAGACACAGGTATTCTCAACTTATGCAGATAATCAGACAGCAGTTGATATAAACGTTTTACAGGGCGAAAGAGAATTCGCAAAGGATAACAAGCAGCTCGGAACATTCCGTCTCGACGGTATCGCTCCTGCTCCAAGAGGTATCCCGCAGATCGAAGTAACATTCGATATCGACCAGAACGGTATCGTTCATGTTTCTGCAAAGGATAAGGGTACAGGCAAGGAACAGAACATCACTATCACTTCTTCAACAAATATGTCCAAGGAGGACATCGAAAAGGCTGTAAAGAACGCTGAACAGTTCGCAGAAGAAGATAAGAAGAGAAGAGAAGAAGTCGATACAAAGAACAATGCAGAAAATCTCGCATTCCAGTGCGAAAAGGCAGTTGCAGATTTCGGCGATAAGGTATCGGCAGAAGATAAGGCAGCTATCCAGCCTAAGATAGATGCACTCAAGGAAGCTGTAAAGGGCACTGATTATGCTGATATGAAGGCTAAGACAGAAGAACTTCAGAAGGCTATGCAGGATCTTTCTACAAAGGTATATCAGGCAGCAGGCGCACAGCCGGGTCCTGATATGGGCGCACAGGATATGGGCGCAGGCGCAGCAGCTGATAATGGTGCAGCAGGCGGAAACAATGATGATGTTGTTGATGCTGACTATACAGAAGCGTAAATCCTATAAATAGAATAAATTTTTGGGCGGATATCTTATCCGCCCGAAAGCTGTATGTAAAAGAGGTGCATAAATATGGCAGACGAGAGAGATTATTATGAAGTACTTGGAGTGCAGAAGGGTGCGTCCGATGATGAAATAAAAAAAGCATTCAAGAAAATGGCAAGAAAGTATCACCCCGATCTTCACCCGGACGACAAGGAAGCCGGCGAGAAATTCAGGGAGATAAATAAAGCGTATGAGGTACTTTCCGATCCTGAGAAGCGTCAGAGATATGACCAGTTCGGACACGCAGGCGTAGACCCGAATTACGGCGGCGGCGGCGGATTCACAGGCGGCGGCTTCGGTGGCGGCTTCGACTTCGACATCAACGATATATTCGGAAGTTTCTTCGGCGGAGGCGGAACATCAAGAAGATCGAACGCAAACGCTCCAAGAAGAGGACAGGACATAACTACAAATGCGAACATAAGCTTTATGGAAGCCTGTGAAGGCAAAAAGCATGATATCAAGGTGACACGCATGGAGACCTGCCCGGACTGTAACGGTACGGGAGCAGCAAACGGCTCGAAGCCGGAAACTTGTCCGGATTGCCACGGTACAGGTACTGTCAAGATGACACAGCGTACACCTTTCGGAATGATCTCAAACACAAGGAGCTGCCGCAGATGCGGAGGAAAGGGTACTATAAATTCAAATCCATGCAAGAAATGCGGCGGTACTTCGAGAGTTAAAACTACAAAGACTATAAGCCTCGATATTCCGGCAGGTATTGATGACGGTCAGATACTCCGTGTAAGCGGCAAGGGCGACAGCGGTCTCAACGGCGGACCGGCAGGCGATATAAACGTTGTTATATCGGTAAGACCTCACCCTCTGTTTTCAAGAAGCGGAAGCGATGTACACTGTGAGATACCTGTAACATATACTCAGGCGGTGCTCGGAGATGAACTTACAGTTCCGACAATAGACGGAAACGTAAAATACAAGATACCAGAGGGCACTCAGACAGGAACAGTGTTCAGACTTAAGGGCAAGGGCATAAAGCGTCTCAGAAGAAGCGACAGAGGCGATCAGTATGTAAAGATCAATATTGAAGTCCCGAAAAACCTCAACAAGAAACAAAAGGAATTATTGCAGGAATATGCAAAAGCTATGGACGAAGGCATAGAAGAACATTACCAGAAGCGAAAGGGATTTTTTGACAAATTAAAAGATCATTTTAAATAATATGTAAAAGAGATGTACTATTGGTATGTCTCTTTTTTAGTATATAGGATTTTTTTTGAAAAAACCATTGATTTTTTTTGTTTGATGTGATATAATAATTGTGATTGGAATAACATCAAAAAATACGGGAGGAAGAAGAAAATGAGCACTATTGAAATAGTGGGCGGAATACTGCTTATAATTACAGCTGTTCTTGCTGTTATACTCTGCCTTATGCAGGACTCAAAACAGCAGCAGAACATGACATCGGCTATCACGGGCGGTGCGAATGATTCGTTCTATGAGCAGAATGAGGGAAGAACAAAGGAAGCTATTTTCAGAAAAATAACAAGATTCCTTTTGATACTTTTCTTTGTTGCTACGATCGGTCTTAACCTTTATATCAGCTTTTTAAAGGATTGATCTTCGCCCTGTGTCACTCGGCACAGGGTATTATTTTTTTAAATCAATAATTATTTATTGCTTACTGTATTTATGGAATGGTAAAATATTATGGCTAAAAGAAGATATAACAGAAAAAGAAACAGCGGCGAACGCAGTTCTTCTCCGGAAGGAACCGTACGCAGAAGCGGCGACAGATTCTCTGTCGAAGGCTATCAGAACAGGATAATCACCTTTCTTTCCAAAAACGGCAGGAAACCCATGCCGCCAAAGGAGCTTGCTACAAAGTGCCGCAGCATCAAGGGAAGCGAAAAGAATTATAAGCTGGCGCTTGACGAACTCACCCGTGAGGGTATTATCATGCAGCGTAAACGTGGCTTTGTTATGTGCAGTGTGTTAGGACTTTTTAAGGCAGAAGTGCTTCGCCTTAACCGCACGTTCGGTTTTATAAAAAGATGCGACAATGATGAGGAGATATTCGTTCCGGGGAAATTTCTATGCGGCGCTATGCCGGGGGATATAGTTCTTGCAGATTATATCGAGTCACGCTCGGAAAGTCCGGAAGGACAGGTGATAGATATTCTTGTACCTTCAGAAGCGAAGCTTACCGGTGTAATAATAGAAGACGGCGGACAGCAGTATTTCCTTGCTGATACGATGTCGAAAACTCCTGTTAGGATAGAAGACAGTGATATAAGTTTTCAGCCGGGCGATAAGGTAATGGCAGAACTTGTAAGAAACGGCAAGAGACACAGGGATCATCGTGTAAAGATAGTGCTTGTGTTTGGAAGCTCACAGAGCGCTTCTGTATGTGCCGAATCGTTGCTGGCGCTAAATGGTATACAGAAAGATTTTCCGGAGGACGTACAGCGTGAGGCAAAACGTATAGCGGCAGCAGGCGTCTGGGAAGATGATATGAAAGGAAGACTTGATCTTCGTGAAATGCCGATATTTACGATAGACAGCGCCGAATCAAAGGATCTTGATGATGCTGTATCGCTGCAAAGAAACGGCAGCGGTTACAGGCTTGGTGTACATATAGCAGATGTATCGCATTACGTCAGAGGAAACAGCCCTCTTGACAAGGAAGCTCTTGACAGAGGAACAAGTATCTATTATGCCGATAAAGTTATACCTATGCTTCCGAAAGAACTTTCAAACGGAATATGCTCGCTCAATCCGAATGAGGACAGGCTTACATTCTCAGCACTTATGGACATATCGGAAGAAGGAGAGCTTTTAAGCTTTAAATTTGAAAAATCTGTCATACGCTCACGGGTCAAGGGTATATATTCGGAGATAAATTCTATTTTAGACGGCAGCGCTGATGACAATATACGTGAAAAGTACAGTGAGCTTATACCGATAATAGAACTTATGAATGAACTCGCTGATAAGCGTATCGAATGCCGTAAAAAGCGTGGAGCACCTGATATCGAAGCAAAAGAGAGTAAGATAATACTCGACGAAAACGGAATATGTGCCAATATCGTTCCGAGAACGAGAGGAAAGTCAGAGGTGATAATAGAGGAATTCATGCTCCTTGCAAATGAAGCCGCTGCAAAGCTCGCCGGAGAAAATGAGATACCTTTTGTCTACAGAACACACGAGATACCGGCTACGGAAAAGATAGATACTCTAAAAGAGGGCTTGAGCCGTCTCGATGTAGAGGTGCCGCATTTCAGTTCTGTCAAGCCTTCACATATAGCGGAGATACTCGAAAACGCAAAAGGAAAACCATGCGAGCCTATCGTAAATATGATGGCGCTTCGGGCTATGGCAAAGGCTAAATACCAGACAGAGCCTATCGGACATTTTGGTCTGGCGCTTGATGATTATGCTCATTTTACATCGCCTATAAGACGATACCCTGATCTTGCGATACACCGCATACTTTCCGACCTTGTTTCGGGAATGGATAAGGCTCATCTTGATAAGCGTTATGCTGCTTTTGCACAGAGGGCTTCTGAGCATTCGACGGCAATGGAGATAAGAGCCATGAATACCGAGCGTGAATGCGAAGGCTGTTATATGGCTGAATATATGCAAAGGCATATCGGTGACGAATTTGACGGACTTATCTCAAGCGTTACAGAGTTCGGATTTTATGTCCAGCTTGAAAATACGGCAGAGGGACTTGTACATATCAACACCCTCCCGGAAGGCTTTTACAGTTTTGACGGATATTTTGCGCTCAATGACGAATACAGCGATAAAAGCTTCAAAGCGGGCGATACTGTCAGGGTCGTGTGTGCAAGAGCCGATGTGAACAGCGGTAATATAGACTTTGAACTTGCATAAAAACAGAAAAAAGAAAGGAAGACAAATATGAAAAAGACAATGGCTATGCTTGCGGCAGCACTGCTTTGCATTACAGCAGCATCCGGCTGCAGCGATGATACATTAAAAACGAATGTACGCAAAAATAATTCTATAGCTGAAAGTTCTTCGGCGGAGGAGATAAAAGAAGATACAGATGAAAGTTCCGAAAAGCCTGAAGAATCAGCTAAAGAGACCGAAGAGAACAGCGAAAGCAGCACTGAGGCGGAACAGCTGTCTATTCCGGAAGAACAGATAAGCTACAGCAACGAGAGCGGAGAGCTTACAGACATCGCTGTTGAGCTTCATAAGAAAAGCTGTGAGACCAAGTGGGGATATATACTCAGCTGTCCGTATGAACTGGATCAGGAGGATACGGCAGAAAACGGAGCCTGCCGTGTTATAGGCGTTGATTCGGTCGAAAAGATAAAGGCGGAATATTCTGCTGTTTTTGCGGACAGCAGCGAGATAGACGAGAAATATTTTGAACAGGACGGCAAGGTATACTGCAACGACGGCGGAAGAGGCGTTAATATGTATTATACCGGAACGGAGCTTATAACAGTTTCAGAAAGCGATACGGAAGCATTGTTCACGGCAGTATCGCATTATGCCGATCCTGATACGAAAGAACCTATGGATTCGAGATCATACGATTTTAAAATGGTTAATGTTGACGGAGTGTGGAAAACGGCAGAGTTTACCCTTCCGTACTAATAAAAAAGTTTTCTCAGCGTTTCTTTGTATGCACAAAGAAACGCTTGCAAAGAAAAGCACAAACTTTCTTTTACCGGGTGTCCCCGGTGGGACGAACGCCCTCTCGCTTTTAATTTTATTAGAAATTCTAATTCCCGACCGGGCAGC
>CADBQZ010000258.1 GCA_902796865.1 uncultured Ruminococcus sp.
AGACCGCAAGACACGCAACTTCTGACTGGATGGAGATCGAAAAGCAGAGAGGTATCTCGGTAACTTCATCGGTACTTCAGTTCAAGTATGACGATTTCTGTATAAATATCCTTGACACGCCCGGACATCAGGACTTTTCCGAGGACACATACCGTACACTTATGGCAGCGGATTCGGCGGTAATGGTCATTGATGCTTCAAAGGGTGTCGAGAATCAGACAAGAAAGCTTTTCAAAGTCTGCGTCATGAGAAACATACCGATATTTACTTTTATAAATAAAATGGACAGAGAATCTAAAAGTCCATATGAACTTTTAGAACAGATCGAAGAAGAACTTGGCATAAAGACATATCCTGTAAACTGGCCGGTAGGCTCGGGCAAGGAATTCAAAGGTGTTTATGACAGAGAGTCTAAAAAGCTTATAAGCTTTTCTGCAAACGGCAACAGCAGACAGGCTGATGCAGTTGAAGTTGATCTCGGTGACAGTTCGGTAGATGATCTTATCGGTGCTGAAAAACATGAGATATTATCCGAGGATATAGAACTTCTTGACGGCGGCGGAGAGGAATTTGATATTGATCTTGTAAGAAAAGGAAAGCTTTCTCCGGTATTTTTCGGATCGGCACTTACCAATTTCGGCGTTGAGCCATTCCTTAAAAGCTTTCTTAAAATGACCACACCGCCTCTTGCAAGAGTATGTGCAGAGGGTGAATGTGAACCGACTGATGAAAGCTTCTCGGCATTCGTATTCAAGATACAGGCAAATATGAATAAGGCGCACCGTGACAGAGTAACATTCATGAGGATCTGTTCAGGAAAATTTGAAAGAGATATGGAAGTACTTCATGTTCAGGGTAATAAAAAAATGCGCCTTTCACAGCCGCAGCAGATGATGGCTCAGGAAAGAGAGATAATAGAATCTGCGTATGCAGGCGATATAATAGGCGTTTTTGATCCGGGTATCTTTTCTATAGGTGATACGGTATGTTCACCTCAGAAAAAGGTAACGTTTGAAGGCATACCGACTTTCGCACCGGAGCATTTTGCAAGAATACGCCACAAGGATACACTAAAGAGAAAACAGTTTGTAAAAGGCACCGAGCAGATAGCTCAGGAGGGTGCTATACAGATATTCAAAGAGCCGTTTACCGGTATGGAGGAAGTTATAGTCGGAGTTGTAGGCGTTTTGCAGTTCGACGTATTTGAACATAGAATGAAAAATGAATATAACGTTGAGATAATAAGAGAACCTTTGCCGTATTCGTTCATAAGATGGATAGACAAGTCTCCGGTCGAACCAAAAGAGCTTATGATAAGCTCTGATACAAAGGTCGTTCAGGATTTTAAAGACAATTATCTTCTTCTGTTTTCAAGTGAATGGAATATAAACTGGGCATTGGATAAAAATGAAGGTCTTGAGCTTTCAGACTTTAACAAGGGTTAAGATAAAAACAGCATCTGTAAAAACAGATGCTGTTTTGCTTTAAGAAATAAAAGGTCTCATACTTTTTGCTGCAACAAGCATAGTAGAGCCGTTGTGCATAATAGATGATACAGAAGGGGATATTATTCCTGATATACCGGAAATGATAAGTGCAGAATTGAATCCTGCAATAAAGCGATAATTTGATTTTATCCTGTTCATAAGTGCACGGCTTATTTTTCTGAGCTTTATTAGAGAGTATAGATCATCACTGTTAAGTGAAATGTCTGCTACCTCTCTTGCAATGTCAGAACCGCCGCACATCGCAACGGATACATCCGCAGCAGACAGTGCAGGGGTATCGTTTATTCCGTCTCCTATCATTATCACCTTTCTGCCGCCTGACTGAAGTTTCTTTACAAACTCGCATTTATCTTCGGGCAGTACTTCTGAAACATAGCTGTCGATGCCAAGCTGCGAAGCAACACGTTTTGCTGCCGTTTCGGAATCACCGGTAAGCATACAAATATGCGTTATGCCTTCTTTGCGAAGCTTTTGGATCATCTCATTTGCATCTTCTCTCGGCGGATCGGTTATGACCAGCATTCCAGCCAGTACACCGCCGACAGCTAAGAATATTGCCGAACTGTCACAGCTTTTTTCTTTTATGACAGCTTTGACCTCTTCTGTCACAGGAACTTTTTCGTCCTCAAAGACAAAGTGTGCCGAGCCGATTATTGCTCTTTTACCTTTG
>CADBQZ010000259.1 GCA_902796865.1 uncultured Ruminococcus sp.
AAAGAGAGTTATGGCGGAGCTTCCGTTCATGGCTACCGAAAATATCATGATGGACGCAGTTGAAAAAGGCGGCGACAGACAGGAACTTCACGAAAAGATAAGACAGTACTCGATGGAAGCCGGAAAACAGGTCAAGGAGGAAGGTCTTGAAAACGATCTTTGCGAGAGGATACTTGCAGACCCGATATTCAAGATCACCAGGGAAGAAATGGATAAGATCATGCGTCCGGAAAACTTTATCGGAAGAAGCGTTTCACAGGTCGATGAATTTATAGCGGACTTTGTAAAGCCGGTGCTTGACAGCAATAAGGATATATTAGGCGAGCATTTTGAAATGAAAAACTGATAATATCTCAAAAAAACTTATCAATAAATTTGAAATATGTGATATTTCTCTTGACAACTTGATGAAAAAATAATATAATAAGTATGATTGTCGATGTAAGGCGGTATAGCTTTATTTCGTTAAATTTAAAACATAATGATTAGGAGGCTTGAATGTGAAACAAGCAAAGAAACCTGTATTTTTCATTGTCTTTGCGCTGATAGTCGGTTTTGCACTTTCTGTCATATTCGGTTTCTCAACACAGTACGGCGATATAAAGAGAACTTATATCAAGGGCGTTGAGGATATCCGTCTCGGAATAGATATTCAGGGCGGTGTAGATGTGACATTCGTTCCGGCGGACGGCATAGATGCAAAGGACGAAGAACTTGACTCAGTAATGGAAGTCATAAAGCAGAGACTCACATCCTTAAAGATAAACGACTATGAGGTATATGAGGATAATGCAAATGACAGAGTTATCGTAAGATTCCCATGGCAGGCAGGCGAAGAAAACTTTGATCCTGAGGCTGCTGTAAAGGAACTTGGCGAAACAGCAGTACTGTCATTTAGAGTAGGAACAGATACGAACGAGGACGGTTCACCGGCAGGCGATCTCGTACTCCAGGGTTCTGATATAGAAAGAGCAGAGCCTATGCGTCAGAAAAAGGACGACGGAACATTTGAGTATGTCGTATCACTTGATCTTAGCGACAGCGGTAAGGACGTTTTTGCTCAGGTAACGTCTACTATGGCAGGAACAGGAGAATCTATCTCTATCTGGATGGATGACTATATGATCTCCGCTCCTACAGTAAACGAAGCTATCACTGACGGAAGCGCTGTTATTTCAGGAACATTCACTGCGGAAAGTGCTAAGAGCTTAGCTGATAAGATAAACGCAGGTGCGCTCCCGTTCAAGCTTGAGACTTCAAGCTTCAAGACGATATCACCGACGCTCGGCGCAGGCGCTCTGAAAGCTATGCTCATAAGCGGTATCATAGCATTTGCTTTCATACTCATTTATATGACTGTACTTTACAGGATACCGGGATTTGTTGCGGTCATCGGAATTGTAGGTCAGGTCGCAGTAACTCTTGCGTGTATCTCCGGTTGGTTCGGCTTCAACGAAAGCTCGACACTTACTATACCGGGTATCGCAGGTATAATCCTTACGGTCGGTATGGGCGTTGACGCCAACATCATCACAGGCGAGCGTATCAGAGAAGAACTTGATTCAGGCAAGAGCCTTGATTCAGCGCTTCGCTCGGGATACAAGAGAGCATTCTCAGCTATCTTTGACGGAAACCTTACAAGTATCATCGTTGCAGTTATCCTTATGGCGGCTTTCGGTACTCCGGACAGCTTCCTCGCAGGTGCGCTCAACAAGGTACTGAGCTGGTTCGGTATCGGCGCTACGACAGAAGGCGTTATCTACTCATTCGGTTTCACACTGTTCGTAGGTACTCTTATGAACTTTGTAATGGGAGTATTGGCATCAAGGCTTATGGTCACATCACTCGCAAGATTCAAGTTCTTAAGAAACAAGAAGCTTTACGGAGGTGCTGGCAATGAATAAAAAAGTTTATGATATAGCCGGAAAGAAAAAGATCTGGTTCATCGCATCTCTGGCAATTATTGTTGCTGTAATACTTCTTTCGATCTTCAAGGGCGTTGAGATAGCAATAGAATTCAAGGGCGGTACCATCATCTCATATTCATATGAGGGAGAAGCCGATATAACAAGCAAGCAGTCGGATATCGAAGATTATCTCAAAACTCCTGTAACTATCCAGGAGGGAGAGAACCTTGCAAATGATTCAAAGAGCTTTTCGATCTCTTTCAGCAGCGACGACGGACTTTCTGCTGAAGAACAGAGCGGACTTACAGCATTGCTGAAAGAAAAGTTCCCTGATAATAAGCTCGAAGTACTCGATTCAAACGACGTAAACCCGACATCAGGACGTGAGTTCTTTACAAAGTGTCTTATAGCTGCTGTTATCGCAGCAATACTGATAATCGTTTACATCGGTATCAGATTCAAACAGATAAGTGGTTGGTCGGCAGGTGCGTGTGCTATCATCGCACTTATCCATGACCTTATATTCGCATTCGGAACATTTGTTGTTTTAGGATATGAGATAAACTCAAACTTTATCGCAGTTATCCTTACTATCTTAGGTTACTCGGTAAACGATACTATCGTAATTTACGACCGTATCAGAGAGAACAGAAAGCTCATGCCTAATGCAGACGTTACAGAGCTTGTAAACGTAAGTACGAGCCAGTCTCTCAGACGTTCAATAAGAACATCTGTCACAACAGTTTCAACTATGCTTATCGTAAGTGTCGTAGCTTATGTTTATGGTGTAACATCTATCCTCAGCTTCTCTATACCGATAATGGTCGGTATGATCGCAGGTACTTATTCTTCAGTGTGTATCGCATCTTCTATCTGGGTATGGTGGAATGAGAGAAAATCTTCTAAAAAGAAGAAAAAATGATAATATCAAGCCGCTGCAGAAAATTCTGCGGCGGCTTTTATCATTAATTGACATTTGAGCCTGTTTATGGTAGAATATATTATGGTTTTTTATATTTTTACTGCTAAAAGCGGATCGTTTAAGCTCAAAGACAATATTGCACGATCTTTGTACGGCATTGTCTAAAATTGGAGGAACTATGGAAGGCTCTCAACTACCGGATATTATAATAATAATTTTACTTATTCTTCTTTCGGCTATATTCTCAGGCTGTGAAACGGCATATTCGACAGTCAACAAAATACGCCTTAAAAATTACGCACAAAATGGAAACAAGCGTGCAAAAAGGGCTTTGAAGATAGCTGATGCTTTTGAAAATGCTCTTACGGCGATATTAATAGGAAATAATGTAGTTAATATACTCTCAGCATCACTTAGTACGGTGCTTTTTACTAGAATGTTAGGTACAGGCGGAGTAGGCATCGCAACAGTAGTAATGACAGTTCTTGTACTTATATTCGGGGAGATAACTCCTAAATCATATGCAAAGTCTCACGCTGAGCAGTGGGCGCTGGCATTTGCGGCACCTCTTTCGGCACTCATATTCATATTAAAGCCGCTTGTATGGCTGTTCCAGCAGCTTCAGGATCTTATAAAACCAAAGACTAAACAGCCAAGTGTTACTGAGGACGAACTTAAATACATCATAGACGAGATCGAGGAGCAGGGAGTGCTTGAAGAGCAGGAGAGTGATCTTGTGCGTTCGGCGCTTGAATTTGACGAGATAACAGTTGATGAGATATTGATACCCCGTGTAAATGTGGTAGCAATAGAGAAAAACACTCCGTTTGAAGAAATAAAGCAGAAATTTATGACTGAGATGTATTCGCGTCTTCCGGTATATGAAAAAAACATTGATAATGTTATAGGTATAATCACGAATAAAAGCTTTTTCAGGCTCATGATAGAGGAAAGTACAGATATATCTTCCATAATACAGGAAGTTATACACATTTCCGACTTAAAGCTCATAAGCGAAGCTTTGAAGGAAATGCAGAAAAACAAGATGCACATGGCTGTTGTTATGGACCAGTACGGCGGCACAAAGGGCATTATTACAATGGAAGATATAATCGAAGAGCTTGTCGGCGATATTTATGATGAGGAAGACGAAATAATACCAAATTTTGTATGCACAGGCGAGAATGAGTATGAAGTCTCAGGCGAGCTTAGCATAAGTGATATGTTAGAAAAGCTGGAGCTTCCGGAAGATTCTATAGAAAGCTCGGTAAATTCGGTCGGCGGTCTTGTGACGGAACTTCTGGGGCATATAGCAGATGTTGGTGAAACGGTCCTTGCCGGAAGGCTTGAGATCACTGTTCTTGCCGCAGGAGAACAGAAGATAGATAAGCTCAGAGTAACGCTTATTCCTGATGAAGAGGACGAAGAAGCGTAATACGAACAGTACTTTTTGGATATCCCGGGAGTGGGCTATTTGCTGCTTGACTTATAGGCATAAAAAGTGGTATAATGGAAAAAGTATTGGAGGCGGTATGATGAAACAACGATATTTTTATATTGCGGTTACAGCTGTAACAGCCGTACTATGCCTTGCAGGCTGCGGAGAGGATAATAACTCGTCTTTTTCAGCTTCAAATAACAAGACAGCTTTTGCAGCAAAAGGAGCAAGTCCTGCCGCAGGAGTTTATGCGGGCGGCGCAGATAAAGTCGTTGCAGAAAAGCATTCTCCCGGCGAAAAGGCGGAGACTGCCGTAACGACCCTTACACCGTTCCAGACGTTTGTTAGAATGACTGCATTGTTCGGCGGCGGCAATGATGATGAAAGTGACGATGAAAGATCGGACGAAGATAAAAAAACGAATGAAGAAGACGATGACGATAACTGGTTTTCAGCTCATTCGCCGTTTAATATGGACGAAGGAGAGGAAGATTCGTTTTTTGAGGGGACATGGTACCGCTTTAACAATGACGGCGAAACACGCCGTACTGTTGTGACTATGTATGAGCATATAACTACTCAGCCAGGACTTAAAGATTCTGTTAAGGAACCGGACAAGGATAAAAAGAAGAATACGAACCCTGCCGGTTAAGGCAGTATTTTAATAAATCAATAAAAAAGAGGTCGATAAAATGAAATTAGGTATGGTAGGACTTCCGAATGTCGGAAAGAGTACACTTTTTAATGCACTTACAAATGCCGGTGCAGAATCAGCAAACTATCCTTTCTGCACTATTGAAAAAAATATAGGTATAGTTTCAGTTCCGGATGAGAGACTTGATGCTCTTGCTAAAATGTATGAGCCGGACAAGTTCACTCCAGCAACACTTGAATTTGTAGACATTGCAGGTCTCGTTAAGGGTGCATCAAAAGGTGAGGGCTTAGGAAACAAGTTCCTTGCTGATATAAGAGAAGTCGATGCTATCGTTCACGTTGTAAGATGCTTTGAGGATACTAATATCGTCCATGTTGACGGAAGCATAGACCCGGCAAGAGATATTGAAACCATCAATCTGGAGCTTATTTTCTCGGATATAGAAATGGTCGAAAGACGCATAGAGCGCTCGAAAAAGCTTGTAAAGGGCGATAAAAAATATCTTGCGGAAATAGATTTCCTCGAAAGGCTTAAAGAACATCTTGAAAATGGAAAATCTGCAAGAGGTTTTGATTACACAGACGACGAGCGTGAGATGATAAAGTCAACTCCGCTGCTTTCAGGAAAGCCTGTAATATATGCCGCAAATCTTTCGGAAGAAGATTTTGTTAATAACGTTGATACAAATAAAAATTTCAATATCGTAAAGCAGATAGCAGAGCAGGAACATTCGGCAGTGCTTCCTATATGCGCTCAGATAGAGGCGGAGATCGCCGATATGACACCGGAGGACAAGGAGATGTTCCTGTCTGATATGGGGCTTAGTGAATCGGGACTTAATAGGATAATAAAGGAAGGCTATTCGCTGCTTGGCCTTATATCCTACCTGACAGCAGGCAAGCCAGAGGTAAGAGCATGGACTATCAAGAAAGGTACTAAAGCGCCGCAGGCAGCCGGAAAGATACATACCGACTTTGAAAAAGGCTTTATCCGTGCTGAGGTAATAAGCTTTGACGATCTTATGGCAAACGGCAGTATGAGCGCCGCTAAGGAAAAAGGTCTTGTAAGGCTTGAAGGTAAGGAGTATGTTATGCAGGACGGCGATATTGTTCTGTTCAGATTTAATGTGTGATATATTTTCATGATAATAAAGCCACCCATTTTACGGGTGGTTTTATTGAAGTGAGCTTTTAATTAATGGCATGACAACCTAAATTGTGAAAAATGCTTTAAAAACATTTTACAATAGATATAAAACTGTAATATACTACAAAAAGCGATTTTTTCTGAAAATAGGGTTGACTTTTTTTTGAAAATGGTGTATAATAATAAAGTCGTTGAGGGAGTTAAAGAAAGCGGCTTAAACCTCACGACGATATATAAGCGGCGGCATAGCTCAGTTGGCTAGAGTACTCGGTTCATACCCGATTGGTCGTTGGTTCAAATCCTACTGCCGCTACCATATGGCCCGT
>CADBQZ010000260.1 GCA_902796865.1 uncultured Ruminococcus sp.
AAAGAAACGCCGGCGGCTGACGGACAAGAGGAACAGGAAGAAGAACCTGTTAAGCTTTGTTCCGAATGCGGCAATCCTATATACGGCGGCGATATATTCTGCAGCGAATGCGGCGCCAAGACACAGTAAATCTGAAATTTATAAAACAGTACTGTTATGACAGTGCTGTTTTTTATTTGCTTGTACTTCCTTCAAGATAATATGTCGCTTCCATATCTGCAACACTTAATGCGAATGCGAGAGGGAACATCTCAAAAGCTTTTCCTATACTGTTTTTGTCTTCGATACCCGAAAAGCCCATGTGGTATCTTATCGCAAAGGCTTCTTCCCTTGAAAGACGCATGAATCCTGATATTATGTAGACCGATTTTTCGCCGTGGCCGTAAGGCAGGGTATCATTTATCGTATAATAAGGAACTTTTTCCCATACGCCCTGTTCATTCTTTGCATTGCGGTAGCTTACTTCGTAGAAGTTCATCTTGCATATATCATGCAGAAGTGATACAAGGGCTATCGTTTCTTCAGAATAATCCATTTTATACATTTCTTTTGTGCGTGGACGTTCAAGATAATCAACAAGACAGTGATAGACGTTTAAGCTGTGCTGTACAAGTCCGCCTTCATATGCACCGTGGAAGCGAGTACTGCTTGGTGCAGTAAAAAAGTCGCTCTGGTCCGAAAGCATGAATTTAAGAAGCTGTTCAGCACCATGCCTTTTTATTTTCTCAGTGTATATCTCAGTAAATTCGTTTTTGAGCTGTTCGTTCATTATAACATTCTCCCAATGAAAAATTTGTATACATTTATTTTATCACATTATTTATAATATTTCAAGCATCAAAGCTTAGTCACAAGTTAAGCTTTAAATAACAAAAACAGTAAGTTAAGAATATTTATTCCTTATTTTTCACAGTATACTTTGTCTTACAAAAACAAAAAATAATTCTGTAAAAAAATAATGGAGAGGTAAGAATGAAGAATAAAAATAAAAATAAAAAAGACAAACAGGTCTTTGACGAGATAATGTTTAATGAAGCAGGAAGCATGAATGAATGCACCGGACTTATACCGACAGGATCTGTAGACGCCAATCAGTATGACAGCTTCCGGGAGCTGCAGCATTTTGATGCTAAAAGCGCTGAAGACAAGCTGTTTGATTAAAACGTGAAAAAACATCGCTGAAAAGCGATGTTTTTTATTCAATTAAATCTTTTTATTCCTGAAAAATGTGGACAAAAATAAAATTATATGCTATAATAGTATTGATATAAGATTTTTTTGAAAGGATGCTGTTAAAATGCTACATGAAAAATCATGCGGAGCTATAGTTTACCGCAGATCTCACGGAAACATTGAGATACTGCTCATCAAACACGTCAACAGCGGGCACTGGTCTTTCCCGAAGGGGCACGTTGAGGGCAATGAGACGGAGCTTGAAACCGCTAAGAGAGAGATAATGGAGGAAACAAGCATAGATGTTATACTTGATCCTACATTCCGTGAAACGGTAACATATTCGCCTAAAAAAGATACTCAGAAGGTCGTAGTATATTTTCTTGCTAAAGCTAAGAATTACGATTTTGTTCCTCAGCATGAGGAAATATCTGATATCAAGTGGGTCGATATTGGTTATGCGGTTAATATCCTTACTTATGAAAACGATAAAGTTATCGTGAATAAGGCAAAGACCGCAATAAAAGAAAGAGTATAAAAAGCGCTTTGATGTAACAAAACCTCCTATGGTTCAATGCCATAGGAGGTTTTTATATTATTATTTGGTATCATACTTTTCTTAATCTTACTATAAGCGCTGTAAACAATGTACAAGCTATCTGACAAAGAGTTATGCGGAATGGTGATACGGATGCCGCCGCATTCAGGATATTTGTAACGGTAACTATGCCGAATCCTAATAGCGCTGCTGTTGCCTGTATAACTATGCCTATTGTTACTGTATTTTTTATAGATTTTGTACCCATTATAAGCTGCATGAATGACATGAATCTTCCGGAACACGCCATGGATGTACTTATCTTTCGTACACTCTTAGTTTCTTCGTCAAAGTCTTTTACCATTCTGGGCGGTATTATTTTTATAAGATCTTCTGAATATCTGAACAGGGTCGAAAGCTTGTTTATCGTTATGAATGAATCAACAGTTTTTACTATGACGGCGATATTTTTGCGCTCAAGCTTTTTCATGAATTTTATCACACGGGGACTTGCGCTTATTTCGATTATGAACATCGCAGCAAGGTTTCCGGATACAGATAAGTAAAGTGCTTCTTTTCCGCCTTCGGTAAATTCTTTTTCCTTGGTGGTGGTCGGAAGTCCTTCTATCTTGTGATTGCTCATAAGCTCACGATTGCCTAACAGCACCCTTCGGTTGTTTATCCAGCCGCAAAGTCCCATTGAATCTTCATAAACAAAGTTTTCGACTTTTGAGAGCGGCTGTGACTTTTCGGAAACGATATCCTCAAGAAGTTCTTTTAGGATACTGTTTGCGTGTGAAGCAAGACTTGCTGCTTCAAGAAGCGCACTGTCTATTTTCGTTCCCGAAAACAGCTTTATTGAAGCAAGGTTTACAGAACCTGCCGGGAAAAACGAATCGGCGCTTACCATAACTGAATTGGTATCGTAAAAATCTTCAACGCTCTGGTAACCCAATATTACTCCGTGGTTGCGTGAATATTTTTTCGATGCTTTTTCAAGAGGTATGTTAGCCACGAGCGGTATTGCTATACACGAGCAGGCACTTACTATTGCTGAAAATACAGAAAGTCCGAAAACGACCGATTCTGTATCAAATGTGCTTCGTCTTATAAATGTGACACCTGCTGCTGCAAGAATAGAGAACAGAAATACGAGCGGCGATATAACGCTGCTGAATCTGTCGCCGGTATCGGCTGAATAGGTAAAGCTTGCAAAATCTTTCAGAAAGCTTGCCTTTTTCATGGTCGTAAGTATCGGATAATCACCTATAGTACCTCTTGTGAGGCTTTCGGCACGGTCACTGTCTTCGACACAAACGATAGCCTTCATATTATGATTTTTTGAGATGTAGTCAAAATTCTGTGACATACGGTTTAGTATCTTCTTTTTGCCTATAGAGTTTATAAGAAGAGCAAGTATCCCTACCGGTGCATATATGAATGCGCTGCCTTTTTGTATCAGTCCAGGTGAGGCAATAGCCGCAGCCGATGCTGCTATTGATGCGGTCATAGCAAGGGAAGCGATGCTGTCGCTGTCCGGTCTGAATTTTATAAGGCTTACAAGTCCATTTTTGAATGTCGTTATTGCTATTGCCGCAGAAAGCACAAGCACTATGAGCTGTACTATACAGTAAGGCAATGGTGATACTGTCATATTTAAAGTCTGAGGTATCGGAAGATGAAGTGTATCTGCAAATGCGAGGTAACTCGAAAACAGCAGCATTATAAAGAGAACGGTTATCCTGAACTTTATATTCTCACGCACTTCGTTTATGTCACGTTTTATCTCCCTTGCATCTTCATAGCTGTCGTAATCTTTGATAGCCTGTTTTTTAACATTGCTTTTATCAGCCTTTGAGCGTTTGCTGCGTTTTTTGTCATTTGCATCGTCCGGCGGATCTGTTGGTATATCTATTTCTGTTATTTTTATATCCAGAGCGTCCGGGTCTTTTTGTTCCGACAGAGGGATTATGTTGCCGTCATCATCGACAGGCGGCGGATCATCACCGGCATCACGGTTTATCACAAATTTTTTACTTTTTTTCTCCGGCTTTGTGTATATGCCATCGGGAGATTCGTGGGCATATGTAAAAACCGGCTGTTTCTTATGCTTTTTCTTTTTCTTGCGCCGTATCTCACGCATTTCCTTTGCTCTTGTGGAATTGCTCATTTTCCGCACTTTCGGAACATAGCTTTCGTCTTCCGGCTGCGGTATCATTACGGCTCCGTCGTAGCCTTCGATAAGATCGGTAGGTTTCGGTGGAAGATCGGCGGCGGTCTTTCGGACTTCCGTCACTGAATTTATATAAGAAATATTCGGACGGCTTACGTCTGATACGGCAAATTTTCCGTATTGATGGCTTGGAGCAGGTCTTTTAAGAAGTGCTTCCTCAACAGCCTTTATCTGCTGCGGGCTGTATACCGCAGTATTGCTAATCGAGTTACTGTCCCGGTTTTTGGCGGGATCGGTAGGTTTTGCCGATCCGGTGGTATCGTCGTGAGCATACTCTTTGAGTATCTCGTCAACATTCTTGTTATTCGGCATCTATATCAATCTCCAGTATTAATTTTTCAAGAAATTTATCAAATATTAGTTTTTTGCATCACGCTGTCTTACTGCCTCATACATAAAAATACCGGCAGCTACCGAAGCGTTGAGTGAATTTATGCTTCCGTTCATAGGGAGTCTCAAGAGAAAATCACATTTTTCTCGTATCAGTCTTCCCATTCCGTATCCTTCCGAGCCAATGACCAGAGCCATAGGACCGGTAAGGTCGGTATTACTATAGCTTTCTCCGGAAGCATCTGTGCCGTATATCCACACGCCGCTGTCTTTGAGCTTGTCTATTGCTGCCGCAAGATTCGGGACTTTAGCAACAGGTACATAGCTTGCAGCGCCTGCCGATGTTTTGTGAACAGTTGCGTTTAAAGAGGCACTTCGTCTTTTGGGGATGATTATCCCATCAGCGCCTGCTGCTTCGGCAGTACGAATTATAGCACCTAAATTGTGCGGATCTTCGATTTCGTCACAGATTATAATAAATGCAGCCGTACCTTTTTCTTTTGATACAGCCAAAATATCTTCGACAGACACGTATTTTCCACAGGCTATTGCTGCCGCAGCCCCCTGATGAGCTGCTCCGTCTGTCATCTGGTCGAGTTTCTGTGAGGTGACGTTCTTTACGACCGCACCTTTTTTCTTTGCAAGAGCGCAGATCTTGTTTATAGCTCCGCCCTCGCCGTTTATATATACCGTATCTATCTCGGTGTCCGAACGGAGAGCCTCGATAACGGGATTTCTTCCATATATAAGTTTGTTTTCGTCCATTATTATATCCTTAAAATAAGTTACAGTTTTTATATGCGAAACTGTTCTTTTTATATTATATCATGGTTACAAAAAAATTACAAGAGTTATTTTATAAAAATAAAGAATCGGTGAATTTTACATAAAATTAGTTATAAAAAACATTACAGCTATTGAAATTGCTGAAATTGCCGCTGACAGTCTTAGAAATACTTTTGCGATCGACAGTATCCTTGGTGTACGGGGACTTAAACTGTTAATAAATCTGTCTGCTTCGAGTCTTACAAGCTTTTGAGGAAGGCAGTTTATGTTAGGTTTTATATAAAATACTGCCTTTTCAAAGTATATGCTGTCCGGGTTATTTATCTCCACGACCTTTTTGTTTACGCCTTTTATCATATTTTTCCTCCGAAGTATTGCAATAATAGACTGGCACAGATAATTATTGGAAACAATGCGGAAAATATACACTTAGTAAAAGAGTTTTCGTCAATGAAATGTTGAAAACCATGTGGAAAGGGTTGAAAAAGCCTTATTTACCTGTTGAAAAGTCGGTGGAAAAAGTGGAAAACTACGTATTTATTCATTAGTCGGGCTGTTGAAAATACATAATACTATTTGTAAACCTAAAATGTAACTTGTTTTTAATGATTTTGTAATAATGCGACATCATATGTCTGTCTGAACGGTCTGCTGTGCACCGTGAAGTGGTAGATAAAAAAGTGTTTTGAGCGCATTAATATCATTTTTCTTTACAAAAACAGAGGAAAATGTTATAATTATACTAATATGATATATAGGAGGGACAAAAGCTTTGATCTACAAATATATCGGCGGCAAGAAACTTATCTGCGGATACACTACAGGAAGCTGTGCGGCGGCGGCAGCAGGTGCAGCAGCTCAGTTTCTTTTGAGCGGTAAAAAGCCTGATGCCGTAAAGCTTGAAGTCCCTTCCGGAGATACCTTGCTTCTTAATATAACTGATGCCGGAATATTTGAAAGTTCTGCCCAGTGTGCAGTTATAAAAGACGGCGGTGATGACCCTGACGTTACGAGCGGTCTGAAGATCTTTGCAGATGTAAGCAGAATAGAAAGCGGTATCAGGATAATCGGCGGAGAGGGTGTAGGCATAGTTACAAAGCCGGGGCTTGACCGACCGGTGGGAGATCATGCTATAAATACAGTACCCAGAAAAATGATAAAAAAGGCGGTTTGGGATGCTGCTGAAAAATATGGATACAGCGGAGGGTTCTTAGTAAAGATATTTGTTCCGGGCGGCGAGGAAACTGCTAAAAAGACCTTTAATCCTAAAATGGGGATAGAAGGCGGCATATCAATAATCGGAACTACGGGAATAGTAGAGCCTATGAGCGAACGGGCGGTCGTAGAAACTATAAGAGTCGGTGCAAATATGAGAAAAAGTTCGGGCGACAGAGTGCTTGTTCTTTCTGTCGGAAATTACAGCGAAAGTTTTCTTCATGAAAATTATCCGTCTTTAAGTGAAAAATGTGTTATGTGCAGCAATTTTATCGGTGAGGCATTTGACATAGGTGCAGCTATGGGATTTGACGGAATTATTCTTATCGGTCATATCGGAAAGCTTGTAAAGCTTGGAAGCGGAATAATGAATACGCATTCCTCTTATGCTGACGGAAGAATGGAAACGCTTATGGCGTGTGCGGCTCTGGCAGGAGCAGACAGTGATATAATAAAAAGGCTTGATAGCTGTATCACTGCCGATGCGGCTCTGGACATACTTCGTGAGACGAATGTTTTTGAAAAGACATTGAAAATACTGACAGACAGGATAGAAAGATACATTGATATGAGAGTGCGTGGAAGTGTCAAGACAGGTGCAGTGATATTCTCCTTTAAAAACGGATTGCTGCTTAAAACGGACAATGCTGATAAACTTATTGAATTATCGGAGGTTTGACAATGGTACATTTTGTCGGTGCAGGCTGCGGGGCGGCTGATCTTATAACGCTCAGAGGTAAAAAACTTATTGAAGCGGCAGATGTTATAATATATGCAGGCTCGCTTGTGAATCCGGAACTTTTAGAGTATGCAGGTTCTAGCTGTCAGATATACAACAGTGCTTTTATGACTCTTGATGAAGTGATCGGAGTTATTGAAAATGCCGAGCAGAGAAAGCTTATGACAGTAAGGCTTCATACAGGAGACCCCAGCATATACGGCGCTGTGCGTGAACAGATGGACAGGCTGAAAGAGCTTGGGATAGAGTATGATATCTGTCCGGGAGTAAGCTCATTCTGCGGTGCGGCAGCATCTCTTGAATGTGAGTATACTCTTCCGGGAACATCACAGACGGTGATACTTACGAGAATGGCAGGACGAACGGCTGTCCCGGAAAAAGAGAGTATTGCTTCTCTTGCGGAACACAGAGCTTCTATGGTGATATTTTTAAGCGTTTCTATGGCAGATGAGCTTTCAGAGCAGCTTATAAAGGGTGGATATTCTCCTGATACTCCTGCGGCAGTCGTATATAAGGCAACATGGAAAGACGAAAAAATAATAAGATGCAGATTATCAGAGCTTCCGAAAGCAGTAAAAGACAGCGGTATCACAAAAACAGCGCTCATAACAGTAGGCGAGCATCTGGGAAATGAGTATGAACTTTCAAAGCTTTATTCGCCGGGATTTGAAACGGGATTCAGAAAGGCAGATACAAAATGAAGACGGCATTCATATCCGTAACTAATAAGGGCAGAGAGCTTACAAAAGATCTGATGCAGAGATCTGAATTTGGTAATACAAAACGTTTTTGCTTTCACAAAGCATCAGATGATAAAAGCGAGAGCTTTGATGATATAAAAAAACTTACAGAGACTGTATTTCGCAAATACGATGCTTTAGTTTTCGTATGTGCCTGCGGCATAGCTGTAAGAGCGATAGCGCCGTTTGTCGATTCAAAGCTTACCGATCCGGCTGTTATAGTTATAGATGACTGCGGCAAATATGTTATACCGATACTTTCTGGGCATATCGGCGGAGCAAATGAACTTGCCAAAAAGACAGCAGAGCTTATTGAGGCTCAGGCTGTTATAACGACTGCTACAGACAACGGAAAATTATTTTCACCTGACAGCTTTGCTGTTTCAAACGGACTTATCATAGATGATATTTCTGCCGCAAAGGAGATAGCCTGTGCGGTCATAAATAATGAAAAGATCGGTATAAAAAGTGAGTATGGATATAAAAACGTTCCTTCATATATGATCGAAGATGACAGCTGCCGTACCGGAATGTATATAGGGGCTGAGAGCAGAGAGCCGTTTGAGGTCACATTAAAGCTTATCCCGAAAAATATAGTTTTAGGTATAGGCTGTAAAAAAGATTCAAGCATTGAAAGCATATCGGAAGCTGCAAAGGCAGCTTTTGAAAAAGCAGGTAAAGATATGAGGAGACTTTGTGCGGTAACAAGCATTGATATTAAAGCACATGAGAAAGGCTTGCTTGAATTCTGCAAAATGTATGATGTCATGTTAGTTACCTATACGGCAGACGAGCTTATGAAAATAGAGGGGGAATTTGAGCCTTCTGATTTTGTCAGAAGCGTAACGGGTGCAGACAATGTATGTGAACGAAGTGCTGTAAGATATGGTGGAAAGCTTATATTAAAAAAACAGATACTAAACGGAGTGACAGCAGCGCTTGCGGAAATGCCTGTCACTATAGATCTTGAAAAGGAGCGCTTTTGATGCTTTATATTGTTGGAACAGGTCCCGGCAGTTTTGACGGAATGACTGTCAGGGCACAGAATGCCTTGGAAAAAAGTGATTTGATAATAGGCTTTAAAACATATGTGAAGCTTTTATCGGAATATTATCCGGACAAAAAATATTTATCGAACGGAATGAGACAGGAGCGTGAGCGTGTACGCACTGCGCTTTATGAAGCGGGTACAAAAACGGTATCGCTCATATGCAGCGGTGACCCTGAGCTTTACGGAATGGCTGGTCTTGCATATGAAGAAAGTATAAACTATCCCGATACTGAAATAGAGGTCATACCGGGGGTAACTGCTGCAATGAGCGGAGGAGCACTTTTAGGTTCGCCTCTTACATCTGACTTTGCTGTGATAAGCTTGTCTGACATACTTACGCCGTGGGAAAAGATAGAAAAGCGGCTGAACTGTGCGGCTGAATGTGACCTTGTTATAGTTCTTTATAATCCGGCATCAAAAAGCAGGAGAGAGCATTTAAAAAAAGCCTGTGATATAATACTTACACATAGACCGCCTGATACTGTTTGCGGATATGTCAGAAATATCGGCAGAGAGGGAGAAATGATATCTGTAACAGATCTTTGCAAGCTTAAAGATATCGCTGCCGATATGTTTACGACTGTATTTATCGGCAGCAGTGGGACCAAAGTTATAAACGGAAAAATGGTTACACCGAGAGGATATAAAAATGTATAGGCTTTTGATATTCGGAGGTACTGCTGAGGGCAGAGAGCTTGCGGAATTTTGTGTTGATAAGAATATAAGAGCGGATATAAGTGTTGCTACTGTAAAGGGTGCAGAGCTTCTTCCAAAAGGTATAAATATTCTTGAAGGACGGCTTGACAGCGGACAGATAGAAGAGCTTTTAAGAAAAAATGGATATACATCGGTCATAGATGCGACACATCCATATGCCCGTGAGATAACAATAAATGCAAAGACTGCCTGTGAAGGCATAGGCATCAGGTATAAAAGAGTTTTGCGTGAAAGTCTTCCTGTCTGCGGCAAAGCTTTTGAAAGCGGAGAACAGATGGCAGATACGCTGAATCATCCCGAATATAAAAACAAGGTGATATTAAGCACTCTTGGAAGTAAGTCGCTTTCTGTATTGACACATATTGATTCATACAGCCAAAGAGTATGGCTCAGACTTTTGCCGGCAGAAGATATTGAAGAAAAGTGCAGAAGCCTTGGCTTCGATACTAAAAAGCTGATACTTGAGAAAGGTCCTTTTTCAACAGAAGAAAATATATCACATATAAAACAGAGCGGTGCACAGATACTTCTCACAAAGGAAAGCGGAGAAAGAGGCGGATATCCTCAGAAAGCCGCTGCTGCGGAGAAATGCGGAACGATGCTCATGACTCTTACAAGACCGCAGGAAAGCGGTATGAGCCTTTCTGAAGCAAAGGAGTTTATCATGGACATCAGGGAGAATGATAGATGAAAGTATATATAGTCGGTACGGGAATGGACGGTGAGCTTTCTCTTACCAATGAAGGCAGGACGGCGATAGAGCGTTCGGATATAATAATAGGCGCAAAGCGTGTAACAGAACCTTTTTTGACAAGCGGCAAAAAAGTAGTATGCTGCTATGAACCTTTAAAGATCGCAGAGATACTTAAAGAAAGCGGCTGCAAAACAGCAGCGGTTCTTATGTCCGGTGACTGTGGATTTTTCAGCGGTGCAAAAAAGCTCATACCGCTTTTGAATGAATATGATGTAAGGCTTATAAGCGGCATATCCTCGGCAGTATATTTTTGCAATGCAGCCGGTATTTCATATGAAGATATGAAATTTATTTCGCTTCACGGACGTGATGCCAGCATAGCTCTTAACGTGAAAATGAATGAGAAATGTTTTTTTCTTCTTGGAAGCACAGACGGTGCGGCAAATGTATGTAAAAGACTCTCTGTATATGGACTTTCCGATGTTAAAGTATATATCGGTGAAAATTTAGGGTATGAAAATGAAAGGATCATTTCGGGAAGAGCATATGAATTTTTGGATATAAAAACTGATAAGCTTTGTGTGCTTGTGACCGAAAATAAAGATCTTATAAAATCTATCCCGTCGGGGATAGATGACAGTTTTTTTACAAGAGGAAAAGTTCCTATGACCAAATCGGAAGTCAGGAGCATTATCATATCAAAGCTTTGTATTTGTTATGACAGTATCGTCTGGGATATAGGCTGCGGTACGGGTTCGGTATCTATAGAAGCGGCTTTCAGATGTGTTGACGGAAAGGTATATTCGTTTGACAAAGCCCCGGAGGCTTTGAGACTTACCTCTGAAAACGCAAAGAAAGCAGGCTGTGACAATATAGAAATATATGAGGGAGAATGTCCTGAGATACTTGACGATAAACCTATGCCTGACAGAGTATTCATAGGCGGAAGCTCAGGCAGAATGGACGATATAATAAAAACAGTACTCAGAAAAAACAGCCGTGCTGTTATAGTTGTATCGGCGGTATCGCTCGAAACTCTTTATTCGGCAAAAAATGCTTTTGAGCGAAACGGGCTTATATATGACATAGTGAATATAGCCGTTACAAGAACAAGAACTTTAGGCAGTTATACTATGCCGGACACGCAGAATCCGGTATTTATTTTGTGGGGAAGAAAAAAATGAACAGGATAATTATTGCCGGAACCGGAAGCGGATGCGGAAAAACTACTGTGACCTGTGCTGTGCTTTCGGCTTTGAAAATGAATGGCAAAAATGTAGCGTCGTTCAAGTGCGGACCCGATTATATCGACACGATG
>CADBQZ010000261.1 GCA_902796865.1 uncultured Ruminococcus sp.
GTTTCTTCGATGCTTTCAAAGCTTGGAGAGCAAAGCACAGCTTTTGGCCTTATAGGCGGATTTGTCGGAGATGAGATTGAAAAGCGGACGGCACAGACAGGATGTATGTGTGACTTTGTTAGGATAAATGGCATATCAAGAATAAATGTAAAGATAAAATCTGGGCTGGAAACAGAGATAAATGCGTGTGGACCTGTTATCTCATCGGAAGAACTTGAAAAATTAAAGGCTAAGACGAGAAAATTAAAAAGCGGTGATACACTTGTTCTTGCCGGAAGTGTACCCAAAGGCGTTCCGAAAAGTATCTACGGTGATATATTGAGTGAACTTCCAGATGGTGTCATGGCTATAGTTGATGCAGCAGGAGAGCTTTTGCTTGATTCGCTCAGATATGAACCTTTTCTTATAAAGCCGAACAGACAGGAACTTTGTGATATTTTTGATACGGAAATAGAAAACTCGCCGGAGGCAGTTTCAAAATATGCTTTAAAACTTCTTGAAAGAGGAGCAAAAAATGTATTGGTATCTTTAGCAGGAGATGGTGCAGTTCTGGCGGCATCAGACGGGAAACGCTATTACTCAAAAGCACCCGAGGGAAAAGCGGTTGATTCTGTAGGAGCAGGAGATTCTATGGTCGCAGGTTTCATACATGGCTTCCTGAAAAGCGGAGATATTTTAAAGGCATTTGCGATGTCTGTATCGTCAGGGAGTGCAAGTGCGTTTTCAATAGGCTTTGCTGAGAAAGAATATGTCATGTCGTTTTATGAAGATGTGCTTTCGGGTTTGCACTCATTATAGAAATTTATCAGACAAAAAGAGGACATTCTTTTATAGAATGTCCTCTTTCCACGTTATGACATATCCAGTTTGAGAGCTTCATTTATTTTTCTTACATCAAGTCTCAAAAGCTTTTCCTGCGGAATATCTATGCCGAATTCTGAAAACTGCATATCATAGCTTTCACAGAGCATCTTCTTATCTGAATGACTCAGCTTTTTTTTGAGCCTGTATTCAAGCTTTCTGGCATATTCGTTTGAAGAGTCTTCCCACAGAGCGGCAAGGCATTTTACTTTCCTTAGCCGTGTAGTGAATTTAGCACCGCCTTTGATAATCCCAAGATGCTGCTTTAGACGTCTTTCTATGTCGGATGCTATGCCGGTATAGTAGCTTTCATCGGTGCATTTTAATATATAAACGAACATATCAGAGTAATAATGCGTGCCATTTTGAAACTATATCACAGCAGCTGTCTATATCGCTGATCTTTGCAAATTCTTTTAGCTGTTCCAAAAGTTCCTGCTGCGCTTCTGGATATTTATTCTTGCTTAAAGCTTCAACACTTTCGTCTATCTGGAGCGTGTCAAAATTATTCAATGCGTTCTGGAGCGTATCAAGCATTTCAAATATGACTTCATTAGGGACTTCGCTGAAAAGTTCACAATGGTTAGTGCATTCTTCCCACTTGTCGAGTGTTTCGTGACAGCCGTCAAGATCACTTTCAGCAACAAACTTTTTAAGTTCGTCAAAATGCCTTATACAAGTTTCATGATACTTGTATTTGTTCATTTCTTCGATTATCTCTTCGATCTGTAGGATATCATATTCATCAAGAGCTGCCCGCATCTTGTTTATGTACTCCTTGACGATAACGCTGTCTGCATATTCTTCTTCATCTTCCGCTTCTTCATATACATCAGGGAAGTATGGTTCAAGTACATCTTTGAGTTTCAGATAACGGTCTAAAAGAAGATCAGTCTTTTCCTCTATAAGCGGTATATTGCCGTTCTTTCCAGCCATTTCCATTTCATAGGCAAGATCTCCAAGCTCTTCGGCGCCTATCTGACGTGAAGTAGATTTCAAAGCGTGTACCTCAATAGTATACTGATCCCACTCCTCTTTGAAACGGTGATTTCTTATAGATTCTGCATTGTTCTTTATTGCTGAATAATATTCTTTAAGTACAGTAGCAAAGAGTTTCTCGCTTCCGAGCATTGATATAGCCTTTTCGGTATTGAGACCCGGTATCTGTGTAAGGTCTGCCTGCGGTTCGGCTTCTGCATTCGGCTGGCTGTTTATCGAATCGGCAGGAAGTATCTTATCCTGCGGCAGCCATTTCCTGAGTTTGCTTACTATCTCTTTTACTTCGATAGGCTTCGCTACAAAATCACTCATACCCTCGTTTAAGAACATTTCCCTTGCGCCGCCTACTGCATTTGCAGTGAGCGCTATGATAGGAGTTTCAACGTAGCTCGGGAACATTCGTCTTATGATATGTGTAGCTTCAACGCCGTCTACTTCCGGCATCATATGATCCATAAATATTACATCATATTTTGTCTTGCTAACCATTTGTATAGCGTCGGAAGCACTGAGTGCTGTATCGACATTCATATTCAAAGGCTCGATAAGTCCTTTTGCAACAGTAAGATTTACTGCGTTATCATCAACGATAAGTATTCTTGCATCGGGAGCTACAAAAGTAAAGCTTGAGTTCTCATCACTTTCCGAACTTGACGTATTGAAGTCTGAAATACCCATTGCGCTGTAAAGGCTAAGAGCATATACCGGTTTATGAACAAGCTTTACATTCGGAAGATCTATATCATTAGGACAGTCGTAGCTTCCGACAACGATACATTTTTTGTCACTGTTCGTTTCAAGGTAATGCTTTATAGTATCGGTATAAAAAGCCTTTTCGATTATGAGATAATCATAGTCAAAGTTACCGAAATTTTCGATATTGTTAAGTATCTCTATCTTTGCGTTTATTTTATTAAGATCACGTACAAGCTGATTTCTTACATAGATATTGCTTACAACGATACCTACATGATATATCTCTGTTATCTCTCCTACAGCAGGAGTCTTGTCGATGACCTTCTGAGGCACTTCAAAAAAGAATACGCTTCCTCTGCCGTATTCACTCTTTACAGAGATCTTTCCGTCCATGAGCGAGAGAAGCTGTTTGGTTATGGCAAGTCCCAGACCTGTCCCTTCGACATTTCTGTTTCGCTTGCTGTCTACCTGCTGGAAAGAATTGAAAAGTCTTTCATAGTCGCTCTTTTTGATGCCTATTCCCGTATCGGCTACTGCTGCTTTCATTATTACATATTCGTCATCTTTAGGGTCAGGGATATAAGATATGCTGAGTCTTACTTCACCCTGCTGTGTGAATTTGATACCATTTGTTATAAGGTTCAGAAGTATCTGATGCAGTCTTATATTATCTCCGAATATCATCTGCGGAATATTGGGATCGACATCTATCGTAAATTCAATGCTCTTCGTACCGATACGGCTGTTTGCGATACTGGAAAGATCACTTACGATAGAAAACGGTTCATATGCGACATTTATAATATCCATTTTTCCGGATTCTATCTTTGAGAAGTCAAGAATATCATTTATGATAACGAGAAGATTCTTTGCAGCAGCCTTTATCTGGTGCATATATTCCTTTGCAGCATCGCTCATATTCTCACGCAAAGCAAGATCCACCATACCTAAAACTGCGTTAATAGGTGTTCTTATCTCATGGCTCATGTTTGCGAGGAAATCGCTTTTTTGCTGTGACGATTTTTCGATCTCACGATTGCTTTTTCGCAGTTCATGTGACTGAACTGCAAGATAGGAAAGGGCGCTTGCCACAACAGAAAGAAACTCAGCA
>CADBQZ010000262.1 GCA_902796865.1 uncultured Ruminococcus sp.
AGATAAAAATAAATAAGTCAAAACAAAAAAATATTAAAAACATCATAGAGTTTTTTGAGTTTTCTACGTTTATATAAATAGAGGGGAGGGGAAAATACCGATAAAAATATTTACATTTTAAATTTAAGGGGTGGTTTGATATGATATAGGTAAAGTCAGAAAATAAAAGTCAAATAATAATTAAAGAGAGGAAAATTAAATCATGAATAATTTAAAACGTAGAATATGCAGTACTTTAGTTGCTATTGCATCTTCTGTAAGTATGTTTTCGATTATGCCGATAACAAATGTATCAGCAACTACAATTTATGTAAAGGAAGGTGATGTTAACAATGACGGCTCTACATCAGTTACCGATGCAGTTATAACGTCAAAATATCTTCATGGGTCTGTTTCTTGCAGTGAGGAAAATATTACAAGAATGGATGCAACAAGAGAAGGAATTATTGACTATCAGGATTATAATTTTATTATCAACTGTATAATAGGATATGAAACGCCGCAGACATACTATCAAACGGTGTATGATCCAATAATTGATGAAAGCAGAACATATTATAAGTATAGTTATTCCAACGGAAGTGCGGTCGGTTCCCCGACTGAATATACGCTTAATGTTCCCGGTGACGGTTCTAATATGCGTGAAGCACTTGATAGAACTACGCCTAATTTTATAAGAGATTATACTAATATAAGTACAGTAAGAATATTTGGTAATATAGATAACACTTATTTTTCCGGAAGCGGTTTTATTATTGATGATCATGTTGTGGCAACGTGTGTTCATTGTGTAGCATTAGGTACATCAAATAATATTTCAGTTTTCAACAATTTAAAAGTTAGAGTATATGATTCGACAGAATCAACGTATATAGATTATAATATAGATTCTGTTCATGTGCCGAAAAGCTATTTCCCAAATAATAGTAATATTGAACCTTATAATGAATATGATTATGCTTTGATTCATATAGACAGTCAATATGATAATGACAGCAGCAAAACTTTTAGTCAGTATGACCCTTATAATATAGGATATATGACCTCAAAATTCTTTAGTGACCAAGGAACTATCACTACAAGCGGATATACAACAGATCCTAATAATCAAACTGCCGGAACACATAGATACTATAGCCAAGGAACAGTATATAATAATCCAACGGCTAACAAGTATGGTTCTTACGCATGTGCAAATAATGGAGATAGCGGCGGTATAGCATATTATAATTCTAATTATAACAATAGTATTATAAAATCTGCTGTAGGAAATATTAATTCTAGGGGCTATGCAAATTATAATTTATATGAAACTTTCGGATGTCGTATGACACCAACGCTTGCACGGTTTTATTTACACAACAGTAACATCTAATTTTAGGAGGTAATATTATGAAAAAACTAATTGCTATTTTATCAACTATCACAATGATAACCAGTTTATCCTTGAATGTAGGAGCTATTTGGATTCCAGATTATGATATAAACAACGCAGAATATATTAAAATAGTTGATTCTCTTGGAGACCATGTATACAGAGAACAGGAGCTGTTAGATTACTTTAATGAAACATATAACAACTCTATGATCCAAATGGGAATAGAAGATTTTGAACCTTCACCTTATAAGCATATTTATGGTAAATCAATACTTTCGTTTACCATAGAAGAAGGAAATGATAAATATCGCACCTTTAATAAAGGAAATATGCTTATATACGAAAAAAACATTAGCGGTGTTGGCATCGGCAATGATGATCGAGCATATGCTAATAATGATGAGATCATGGAAAAGTACACTGTAGAGGAGATAAATGAATTTCTTAAAAATGAGGGACTTAAATCTCATATTGAAGAAATGGAATTAAAAACTCCTCATTCCAACAAAAGTACTTCATATCAGATGTGCTATGAAGATGACAGCCCCGAAAATATGACTGATACTTTTTTAGCTATGAATAAAAAATATGGAGCTATCGCTCAGGTTATATGCTTGGCAACTTCGTCGGAAACATATGAAAATGAAGAAGTCTCAGGCGACGCCAACGGCGACAACTCTCTCAGTGTTCAGGACTGCTCATTTATAGCACAGGCTCTTGCAAACAGAAAAGGTGACACGCTCCCAGAATCTGCCGACTACAACAAAGACGAAAAGAAGAATGTGATAGATGCTATGGAGATAGCTAAAGACTTGGCGAGAGATAAAAATAAATAACAGATCGACCTTTCACGATCGCTTATTCCTTTCATATTATACAAGCGAAAAGCTCCTGCTCAAAACGGCAGGGGCATTTTGCTGAGTTGAAATTCACAAAAATAAAGGAGTTAAAAATGAATTTAGACATAGCTGTTGAAAATCTACGCATCTACATTATTTACAAAGAATTTGTCAGCAACGTGTTAGCAACCCGCGAGGATATGTTCACAGTAAGAAATAACAATCAGGTAACAACCTGTTATCAATTTTGTGATTATATTGACTGCGCACATTTTTTATGTTATAATGCTAACATCGACGTAAGTCGAAATAATATTATATTTTTTCTACATACAATTAGGCTCGGTTTGTCCCGAGCCTTTTGTATTTTCAGATAATAGAACACCGCTAAGAATATGCTTGCCAAATGTTTGACAGCAGAGGCGCTGAAGGCTGATGGCAATAAATTTGATGTCGAGCTGATTCATAGTAGGGCGAAAAATATTGAAGAGTTTTCTGCGTTCCAGGAGTTACCTCAGGATGAAATCGTAGCTGCATTATCAAAGCCTTCTGAACTGGATAGAATGCAGAGAAGGCTCGTTATGAATACCCTTAAGGTCGATGAAATGGAACGTGAGAATTATAAGAATGCGATGCTGACTTTAAGGAATAATATGAAGAGTAAGGAAGGCAGATCGACAGAGTATAAAAATTTATACGATGCAGTAGAGGCAGTGGCATATATGGATCTGGATGATAATGAAGAGGTCCTCGCAGCTGCGAATAAGAAGATTATTCAGGCAGCCAAAAAATATATAAAAGGTAAAGAAAAGGTACGTTCCGGACAGGGCGGAAAGGATCGTTTCGATAATACCATGGATGCTTTAGCTATCATGTCTCAGTATGCTCCAGGACTTAAAAGGACGATCGACGGAATGGTAAGCGATATTAACAAAAAAAGAAATGTCAAAGCGGGCAATGCCAAGTTTGTTCAACTAGAAAATTATGGTAAAGAAAGAGCAGTACAGAGAAAGCAGCAGATAGACGCTGCAAACAACAAAGGAAAGAAAAAAGATGCTGCAGTAAGCTCTGCTAAAAAATCTCTGTAAATTCAATAACTGTGATAAAAAAATGATATATGGGAGCGGCTTGGAAAATCAGCTGCTCCGATTTTTTTAAAGTATACAACGGATACTGTAATTTGGCAACAACTAAAAGATTTTTACATGAGATCTTAAGACTGTTAACGGTCTTTTTTTTGTATTTTGCGTGTCAGGCAATACTTTAAATTATCATGATATTTGCTTATATCAGTACTCCGCAGCAGTGGTCAACCTCATGCTGGATTATCTGTGCGGTAAAACCGCTGTAACGCTTTTCATGAGTTTTCATAAATTTATCCTGATAGCGAACTTTTATGCTTTTATATCTTGTAACTGAACGTGGTTCGCCGAGCAGAGAAAGACAGCCTTCTTTTGCTTCATAAGGCTGATTTTTAGCTGTTATCTCCGGATTGAACATTGTGACTATCTTCTTATCATCATAGAATGCTATTATTCTTTTTGATATGCCTATCATATTTGCAGCCATTCCGACACATCCGTTTTTGTGATGTTCAAGCGTTTCAGCAAGATCTTTGGCGACCTGTGTGTCATCGGCTGTCGCATCTTTTGATTTTATTTTAAGCATGATAGGGTCGTGTATTATGTTTTTTATCATTTTTATTCTCCCTGTGTATTTATTTGTGGTTTTTGAGATGAGCCATTTTTCAAGTAGCTTTTACTAAAAGAAAGGCTTAGTGACCGCATAGGTCACAGAGCCTTATCTTTATATCTTAAATAATATTTGTTTTATGTAAGTTTGCTTTTAAATTATTTTGGCACAGCATACAGATTTGTTTCCCATGCCGGTATATAAAGCTGATGGCGCACATAAAACTTGTATTTCTGATTGAGCTTTTTTATAAGCAGAGGAAGTTCAAAAATGTCTTCATTTCTATGATACAAAGCGACCATGAGCCTTGGAGAATATCTTGAAATGGTTTTGCCTGCTCCCCAAAGCGCTTCACGTTCTGCGCCCTCTACATCCATTTTTATAAGAGTAGCTTCTCTGCCGTTCAAAATACTGTCTACCGAACGGGCATCTATCATATTTTCGCTCATAGCGGCAAGGGTTGATTGCCTTCCGGACTTTGCCGCAAACGGAAGCTCTGTATCCTTGCACCATGCAGCACTGTTAAATATCTCTATGTTTTCTCTTTCGCCTATATACCGGCTCAGCTTGCGGAAATTCTTTCTGTCAGGCTCTAAACCGTATATCCTTACATAACGGTTTCTTGTTATCTCAAGAAGTTCTTCTATCGTATCACCGTTATATGCTCCGAGATCTACATAATGTTCGTTAAGATTCGGTTTTATAATGCTGCGGTAAATATCTATCTTTGAAACGGTTATGTCTTCAAGATATCTTATATCTCCGCTGATCTTGAAATTTATGATAGAAGCAAATGTTTTCCTGGAAAGCTCGTCAGCAAGCATATCATAAACTTCTTCGAGCTGTTCTGAATGTTCTTTGCAGTATTCATATGTAAAAAGTCCGGTGCCGATAACAGGAACATCAGGCACACAAAGAGTATGTTTCCGGCTTATCTCCTTTATCCTGTTTACAAGTTCCTCATAGCCTGCCGCAAAAGCAAGGACGACCGCAAAATCATCTTCCATTTCCTCGACTTCTGAAAGTTTCAGTACCTTGAATCCCTGGAACGAATGACCTCTTACAAAATCATCGCTTGCAAAAAATCCTTTTGTTTTGATGCCGTATTTTTTAAATACAGTCATTATCTTTATGGCACCATCGCCCATTCCATATATGTATATAGGTTTCTTTTCGTTTTGAAGCTTTTCCCAGCATGAAATTTTTTCGGTTATAAAATCAAGCATCGTTCTATCTCTTCTCTTTTTATAATTATCAGTAATTGAAATCTTCCTGTTCTCCGTCAAGATAATGGTCATGATCGCAGTCATGGTCATATCCTATCATGTCACGGCCTCTTGTCCTGTAGCGGTCACGCTGTACATTTATATGTTTGTCAAGCAGCGCCAGAACTTCTCTTGGAGCCTTTATATTCTTTACTTCCTTGATAGGTGTATCAGTATCAAGAACATACAGAACTATCGTGCCGCAGCCGAATATTCTTTTTCCGAACTTCAGTACAAGTTTTTTATCGGTAACTTTGTAAAGATCAAGTTCATCTTCCACAAGACTCAAAAGACCTTTTCTTGTTATGAATTTTGTTTCGGTGATAAAATATCTTGTAAAAGAAAGAGGAAGTCCGAAAATAGACCTCTTTTTTCCTGTCCATATATAATCAATATCCTTTTTTGACATATTTATACTCCTTATTTTCAGTACAAAAAGTACCTCATGTCCTATTGCAGTATTATTCTATCTATAATTTTATCATAAACTTCATTGTATGTCAATTGATATTTATATTAAATGCCAAATAAATTTATCGTTTGCCATATTTTTTTCAAAAAACTATAAAATGCTCTTGAATTCTTGTCCTTAAAGTGATATAATATATATTGTAGAATTTACACAAAAATATTTTAGAATAACAAATGAATTTATTTTTTATGAAATCATATAAAATCAGGAGGGGATAAGATTGAAAAAGAATCTTGTTATAACATTAGAAAGACAGTTCGGAAGCGGTGGACTTGAAATAGGTCAGCTGGTAGCTCAGAAACTAGGGATACCATGCTATAATAAAGAGATACTTACAAAGGCAGCAGAAACTTGCAATATACCCGAGGAATATATTGAAAGCACTCAGGAAAACGTTTCACAAAGTTTCCTTTATCAGCTTGCACTTTCATCAAAGCAGGGCAAATCGTCAGATGATTTTCTTTCAAGATCAAATGCTCTTTACGCTGAGATAGAGAAAATAATTAAAAAAATGGCTTCTGACGGAAGCTGCGTTATAATCGGACGCTGCGCCGATTTTATATTAAGAGACTTTG
>CADBQZ010000263.1 GCA_902796865.1 uncultured Ruminococcus sp.
AGCAGATAATACAATTCCTTATGTAAGGAGGCTTTTTTATGGATAAAGATAAACTTATAATAACGATCGGAAGAGAACTTGGTAGCGGCGGACGTTCGATAGGGAAGTTAGCTGCATCAAAGCTCGGGATAAAGTATTATGACTATGAAATAATAGACGAAACAGCCAAACGTTCAGGTTTTTCAATTGATTTTATAGAAAAGTCTGAGCAGAGTGTTACAAACAGTCTTTTATATAATCTGGCGCTGGGTACTTCTTATGGGATCTCGCCGTACAGCACAAATGAAGGCGTTAGCCTTGAAACACAGCTTTATGTCGCTCAGCAGAGTGTTATAAAAGATATGGCAGCAGACGGCTCGTGTGTTATAGTCGGAAGATGTGCAGATCATATACTTAGCGAGTATGAAAATGTTTTTAAAGTATTTGTATACGCTGATATGGAGTATCGTATAAAAAGAGCGGTTGAAAAATATGGATACAATAAGAATACTGCTGAAAAGGAACTAAAAAAAGCCGACAAGCGCAGAGCGGCACATTATCTTACTTTTACAGAACAGCATTGGGGAAACCGTGCGAATTATGACCTTATGATAAACAGCGGTACGCTTGGTGAAGAAAAGAGTGCCGAGCTTATAGTTCAGACAGCAAAGATATTGTTTTAATGAATAGTCTATAATAATTGACCATTCCGGTTTATAATATTCCGGAATGGTTTTTTATTGCATATTTTCCTTGCGGTTTACATATATTTAAGCAGGACAAAAACACTTGATCCCGACAGTGCTTTGGGATCGGAAAGGCAAGGAAAAAATGAAGAATTATAAGCCTGAGGGATGCCTTATTGGCACTCCAGAAAACACAAGACTTATTTCGACATCAGCAGGGCTTCATGAGGCTATGATATCGGGGAAAATACTTGAGTGTCGTGCTTCTATGTGTAACAACGATCATGATCTTCTGGTTGACCTTCCGTGTATGAAGGGGATTATACCACGAATAGAAGGCGCAATGGGCATTGAGGAAGGGAAGACCCGTGATATAGCTATAATCTCTAAAGTAAATAAACCTGTATGCTTTAAAGTTATATCAATAAATATAAACGGTGATGGCGAAGAAACGGCTGTTTTGTCAAGACGTATTGTTCAGGAGGAATGCAGAGGGGAATATATAAGCAAACTTGTATCAGGCGATATAATACCGGCAAAGGTCACACATCTTGAACAGTTTGGCTGCTTTGTGGATATAGGCTGTGGTATACCGTCGTTAATACCGATAGATGCGATATCAGTTTCGAGGATCTCTCATCCGGCAGACCGTTTTGTTACAGGTCAGGATATAAAGGTGATAATAAAGCAAGTCGATGATGACAGGGTATGGCTTTCTCATAAAGAGCTTCTTGGAACCTGGGAAGAAAACGCAGCTGCATTTTCGCCCGGAGAGACTGTATCGGGAATAGTGCGCTCATCGGAGGATTACGGTATTTTTATTGAACTTGCTCCGAACCTTGCAGGACTTGCTGAATCGGGACACACGGCAGAGGCAGGGCAGTACGCAAGTGTTTATATAAAGTCTGTAATACCTGAAAAGATGAAGATAAAGCTTATAATCGTTGATATTTTCAATGCAGTATATAAGCCTTCACCAATAAAATATTATGTCAATGAAAGTCATATATCACGCTGGAGGTATACTCCGGAAAGTTCAGATAAAGTTATAGAGAGTATTTTTTAGAAATAAAGGGCAGTTTCGTATGACTGCCCTTTGTTTTTATGCTTCAAGCTGTTTGCCAAGAAACTGTGCAGAAGCGCTTATAAGACTTTTCTGAAGCTCTGTTACGGTTTTGCATTTTTCAGATTCCATAAAAGCGACTGCTCCGGTCACATCGCCTGATGTAAGGATCGGCATTGTTGCTATAGCACGTCTGTCAACGCCTTCCACAGCCAGATAGCCTTGTTTACCCTGTTCAGCATAAAAGTTTTTGCGGTTTTCCATCATATCTTCAAGTTCCTGAGATACTCTTCGTTCATGAAATTCTTTTTTTGAAACTCCGGAAGAAGCAATGACATGATCCCTGTCGAATATTACAACCGGACAGCCTGCAAGACGAAGCATGATATCTGCGACCTGACTTGCGCTTTCGCTCATTTCGCTTATTGCAGAATATTTTTTGAATATTACTTCGCCTTCGCTGCTAGTGTAGATCTCAAGAGGGTCGCCCTCTCTTATCCTCATAGTTCTTCTTATTTCTTTAGGGATAACGACTCTTCCGAGATCGTCTATTCTTCTGACTATACCTGTAGCTTTCATCTCTTAAATTCTCCTTAAATTTTATTTTGTAGGACTATTATTTGCAATAAAATCCCCGTTATTCATAGTTTTTACAATACAAAAAATGGCTTTGGAAGTGTAAGCTTTATTTGCATATAAATAGTATATATGCTTTTGGGAAAAGGACGATTTGAATATCTTATTACAGTGATACCGTTCATGCTAAATTTTATACCGTTTATTCCAAACTGCTTGAAGAAATATACTAAATATGTTATAATCAAAAAAGAAAAATTGTAGAATTTAGCTATCAGATAAAGGAGTTTGACATGAAGCAGATAAAAATCCGTTTTGAAAAGGACAGATTGTTGCCTCATATAGAGATAACTATCCGTTCAAAAGAACAGGACGATCAGGTAAATGACCTGATACAAAAAATATCTTCAATGAATACAGAAATGCTTATGATAACAGATATTAATAATGTAACGTATTCTATTTCATTTGACAGTATTATTTTATTTTCTATAGAAGGCAAGCAGCTTAATATTTTGACAGAGGGTGATAATTATACGGTCTATCAATCTTTGCAGAGTATAGAGAGACTGCTTGATCCGATAAGTTTATATCTGGACTGGTTTAAAGTAGACCTCGATCTTCTTATTATGCTGGGTATGATGACGATAGCTTACGTTATTACCTGGGTAATAATTGCGGTCAGCTACAGGTCAGAAGTCAAAAAGATCAATGCGGAGTTACACACTAATGTCAGGTAAAAAATACTGGACAACTGTTGGGCAATTATTTGATTACCGGGATAAATAATAATTATTTTTTACCGCTTATACCTAATTATATACCGCTTGTTCTAAAAATATTGACAGAATGAATAGAATATGTTATTATTTAACAACAGTAATTATTTATATTTCAACATAAGTAGATGATAACAGTGAAAAGAAAAAAGATTACTGCATTTATTACTTCACTGCTGGTCACAGCAAATCTGATGGGTACAGCTGTTCCGCTTGGAGTTATCGCACAGGATAATGATCCAAATGAAACTACGCTTAATTTCAGCGAAGAACCTTTGAAGGTTCAGAACAGTGCACCGGAGCTTCCGGCACCTAGCAAGGGCTCCGCTACAGATGCCTGCGGCGAGACAACAAACTGGACATACGATCCTTCTACGAAGATCATGTACCTGCAAAGTGAGGGAGCTGTTACAGACTTCTATATGAATTCTGAAGCATTTTCCGACTATGCCGCAGAGGCTGAGACACTTATTATCGAAAGTGGCATCACAGCTATCAAAACAGATTCACTTAATGAACTTGTAAACATGACGGCTGTTGTTATCCCGAGGATCGCAGTTGATCCGGCTTCAGATGAATCTAAAGCAAAGCTCAATGACTAGTTCGGCGGAGTGAACATGAAGACACAGCTAAAGTCTGTTACGATAATGGACGGTACGGCTGTTCCGGAGAGTTATTTCTATGATCTGTCAGAACTTGAAACAGTTGTTTTGGATGGCGGAATAGAAACTATCGGCGCTAAAGCATTCAAAAGCTGTAAGGGCTTAAAAGAAATTACAATGCCTGACGGTCTGAAAACTATCTGCTCTTTCGTATTTGACGGAGGTTCGGCGCTTACAGAACTTACATTTAACGAAGGTCTTGAAACTATCGAGGAGCATGCTTTCAATAGTTGTTCAGCTGTTACAAGCTTAGATCTTCCGAATTCTGTGAAATATGTCGGATACAT
>CADBQZ010000264.1 GCA_902796865.1 uncultured Ruminococcus sp.
CTTATGCCTATCGAGGATACTATGACAATTTCAGGTCGTGGTACTGTTGTTACAGGTAGAGTTGAAAGAGGACAGCTCAGAGTCGGCGATGAAGTTGAGATCGTTGGTCTTTCAGATGAAAAGGGTAAGACAGTTGTTACAGGTATCGAAATGTTCAGAAAGACACTTGATGTCGCTGAAGCAGGTTTCAATATCGGTGCTCTTCTTCGTGGCGTAACAAGAGATGACGTTGAAAGAGGACAGGTTCTTTGTAAGCCAGGTTCAATTCACCCACATACAAAGTTCAAGGGACAGGTTTACGTTCTTAAGAAGGAAGAAGGCGGTCGTCATACACCTTTCTTCACAAACTACAGACCTCAGTTCTTCTTCAGAACAACAGACGTTACAGGTATCATCACTCTTCCTGAGGGCGTTGAGATGTGTACTCCTGGCGATAACGTTGAAATGAACGTTGAGCTTATCGCTCCTATCGCTATTGAAGAGGGTCTCCGCTTCGCTATCCGTGAAGGTGGTAGAACAGTTGGTTCAGGCGTTGTTACAGCTATCAATGAATAATTGATTTGAAACAATATATAAACAGGAGCGTTTAACGCTCCTGTTTTTCTTTTTGGGAAATAATGCCTTAATCATACCATATTATATAGTTTTTAACATTGTTTTTATAGTCTAAAAGGGTTTAATGTGTTTTTACTCACCCTTTTTTACCGAATATAAATGATATTCCAATATAATTATATAAAATGTAATTGTACTATCTGAAATATTATTTGTAGAAAATTGCAGTGTATATTTTTACAGCCAAAAACTGTGCAAAATATACTAATAATTAAAACTAATACGATAATTCTCTCCCTGTAAAGCTCTTATTTAAGTGTTTTGCAGGGATTTCGCTTTTTATTGTCTTTATACTGTCTATATTCAATTTCGTGAGTTTCACTAAAAATATAAAGTAAATTTTGTTGTGTTTCTAGTCCGAATGCCATGGAATGAACTTGACGTTTTTCTTAATTTGTATTATAATAATATGTACACGGTGGTGAATTGTGGTAAAGTGAAGTAAATTTTCCAAAAAAATGGTAACAGAGAACTAAAATATACCGAAAGGTGGTGTCGGAAATGTCGCTTAACGCTCTTATGGGTACATATCATCATAATATTGACGCTAAGGGCAGAATGAGCTTTCCGACCAAACTCAGGGATATTTTAGGCGGGGAATTTATAGTTACTAAAAGCATAAACCAGAAGTGCCTGACCATTTATTCAAAGGAAGAATGGGAAAAGCTTGCTGAAAAGATAGCACAGCTTCCTGATTCTAAAGGCGGTCTTGATATAAAAAGATGGCTTTTTTCAGGCGCAGGTGAACTTGTACCCGACAAGCAGGGAAGAGTTCTTATCCCGTCAGACCTCAGAGAGTTTGCCGATCTTACAAAAGATGTTGTTGTTATCGGACTTGATGATAAGGCTGAGATCTGGGACAAAGGAAAATGGGACGAGAAACAGCAGAATATGGATATGTCTGCTATGCTTGCGGCTATGCAGGAACTTGGAATATAAGGTGAAGTTATGGGATTTTCTCACATATCGGTGCTTTTAAACGAATCTATCGAAGGACTTAATATAAGACCGGACGGTGTATATGTCGATTGTACGGCAGGCGGCGGCGGTCATTCACTGGAGATAGCTAAAAAGCTTTCCGAAGACGGAATGCTTATCGCTTTGGACAGAGATCCTGATGCTGTCAAGGCAGCGTCGGAGCGTCTTTTGGGATACAATGCTAAAGTTATAAAGCGTAATTATTCAGAAGTTGATAAGGTCATGACAGAGCTTGGTATAGATGGTGCAGACGGGATACTTATGGATCTCGGAGTTTCATCGTATCAGCTTGATAGACCTGACAGAGGTTTTTCCTATCACTATGATGCGCCCCTTGATATGCGAATGAGCAGGGATGGGATCAGTGCTTACGATATAGTAAACAGCTGGTCTGAGCAGCAGCTTGCAAAGATAATTTTTGAATATGGCGAAGAAAAGTTTTCCAGACGGATAGCAGGAAATATAATACAAAAGAGAGAAAATGCTCCCGTCAGAACTACACTGGAACTTGCAGAAATAATAAAAGAGAGCGTTCCGGCTGCAGCAAGGAGAAATAAAAATCCATGCAAGAAGACTTTTCAGGCTATAAGAATAGCTGTGAATGGCGAATTCGACCATTTAACAAAAGGTCTTGAATGTGCATTTGATTGTTTAAGACCACATGGGAGACTTGCAGTTATAACTTTCCATTCTTTAGAGGACAGGATCGTAAAACAGTTTTTTGCAGGTCTTACCAAAGGATGTATTTGTCCGCCGGATTTTCCGCAGTGTGTGTGCGGAAAAAAGCCGAAGGCTGATCTTGTAAACAGAAAACCTGTTACAGCATCGCCTGAGGAACTTGAGGCAAATAACCGAAGCAGGAGTGCAAAGCTCAGAATCATAGAAAGGAGATAGGTGCTTTGTTATGGCAGCAGATAACTCGTCTTACGACTATTTTTTGCAGAATAATCCGCACAGACAGGAACATAGCAGACAGAATTACCACCACAATGACCGGTATTCTGAACTTGAAAGTCCTGAAAGCTACAATGTATACTCTGTTGCGCCGAAAAGGTTCTCTTATGACAGGGAAGCAGCGGCTTTGCCTGCACCTCAGATCACTATGAAAAAAACTCCTCCGAAGAGAGGTTCTGTAGTAAAAGTTGCGTTGATCGCACTCAGCGGACTGCTTATGATATCCACTGTGCTTTACGGCAAAGTACAGACTAATAGGATGTACAGACAGATCTCAAATGAAAATTCAGCATTTGAGTTGGCTCAAAGCGAGAATCTAAGGCTCAAATCCGAACTTGAAGGCAAGATGACTCTTAAAAATGTTGAGGAATATGCTGAAAAGGTGCTTGGATTAAGAAAACTTGATAATTCTCAGATAAAGTATGTACAGACACAGACTGATGATACAGTCGAGATCCTTGAAGAAAATAAAAGTTTACCTGAAAAGATAAAAGAAAAATTATCAGGCTTTGTGGAATATATTTTCGGATAAGGCATATTATTAATTAGAAGGACAGAGAAAAAATATACAGAACTGCTCTGTCAGAGAGAAAGAAAAAGAGAACAAAGAAAACGAGTGTACGAAAATAAGGTGAAAAAGTGCGGTCACGTCTGCAAGTGACCGCAGCTTTTAAACCTGTACAATGGTAGAATTTTATCAGAATGATATTATTTTTATGGTCTTAAAGCATAGGTTTTAAATTGTAAAAATAGTATCACAGCCATGGCAGGGAAAGCAAAGGATATCCCTGCTTTTTTCTTAGTTAATGTCAGAAACAATTGAAAAGAGGTAATATAATGCCCGATGGTATAAGGAAAATGCATAGGCATGAAGCCGGATTTTCGGATAAGCCTACTGTGAAAATGAAAAGAAGAACAAACAGGGGCATATTCTTTTTCATGATCGCATTTGCAGCGGCAGTAATTGCAAGATTATTTTATCTGTCGGTCGTAGATAATAAATTTTATCAGGAAAAGGCTAATGAATATCAGTTCGGAGAAATATCCATAACCGCAAACAGAGGCTCTATATATGATACCAATGGTGTCATACTTGCACAGAGTGCTACTGTATATAAGATATTCATGGATCCTGAGCTTTTTCAAAAGGAAGTTTCCAAATATGGCGTCAATGAAGATGGAAGCTTAAACGGAGAAGCAAAGAACTGCAGAGATGAAATAATAGCTTTTCTTGCACAGAAACTTGAAATATCAAATGAAAAAATAAGCAAGGCAGCGGACAATGTGAAATCTCAGTATGAAGTTCTGAAAACTCAGGTAGAAAAAGATACTGCCGATGAGATAATAGCCTTTATGTCTGAAAAGGAAATGAATTCTATTTCTGTCGAACAGGATACAAAGAGATATTATCCGCAGGATGAACTTGCAGCATCGGTAATAGGATTTACTAATGTTGACGGTGACGGTCAGTACGGTATAGAGTATCAGTATGACAAATATCTTTCAGGAACGGACGGAAAGGTTATTTCTGCTAAGGATGCTTACGGCAATGAGATGCCGTACAGATACGCAAAAACATATGAGGCTGAAGACGGTAATTCAGTATATCTTACAATAGACCGTACTCTACAGTATTCGCTTGAAAAAAACCTTGAAAAAATAGTAAGTCAGTTTGAAATAGAAAACAGAGCCTGTGGTATCATGATGAATGCAAAAACAGGTGCTGTACTTGCTATGGCAACTGCGCCGGGCTTTGATCTGAATGATCCGGGAAGTGTGTCTGATCTTCAGATAGCACAGATGGCTCAGGATATGGAATTATTCCCTGATGTAGATAAAAACACTTTTATAAAACCTGAACAGGCAAGCCAGCTCGTTGAGGGACTTTCAAAGGAACAGTACGATGATGCTTATATGGCTGCACGAGAAAAACAGTGGAAGAATAAGGCTATAACAGAGCTATACATACCGGGATCGGTATTTAAGGTAGTTACATCGTCGGCAGCACTTGAAGAAAGAGCGATAACAGTAAATGATACATTCAACTGTGCAGGATCGCTCGTAGTTGTTGAGGGAACAGAGCCTATCCACTGTTGGCAGACAAGCGGACATGGTGTACAGACTTTCACTGAGGCTATATCAAATTCATGTAACCCTGCGTTTATGGAGATAGGTGCAAGACTCGGAGCAGAAAGATTCTTTGATTATTTCAAGGCGTTCGGACTTACTGAGACTACGGGCATAGATCTTCCGGCTGAGGCTTCAAGCTACTATCAGAGTTTGAGCGGTATGGGAGCAGTTGAACTTGCATCATGTTCATTCGGACAGACAAATAAGCTTACGCCAATGGAAATGATAACTGCATATGCGGCAGTAATAAACGGCGGTGAGCTTATAACACCATATGTTGTTAGCAAGATAGTAGATAAAGACGGAAATGTTGTCCTCACAAACGAAAAGAATGTTAAAAGACAGGTCATCTCTGCTGATACTTCAAAAACTATGTGTGAGACGCTTGAGACTGTTGCCGAGAAGAACGGAGCATATATAAAAGGTTACAGAGTAGGCGGAAAGAGTGGTACTTCGGAAAAACTTGACCAGTACGAGGGAAGCAACAGTGAACCTATGAGATATGTTGC
>CADBQZ010000265.1 GCA_902796865.1 uncultured Ruminococcus sp.
TGCCTATTCCAGCACACTCGCATTTCTTATTTTTTTTGTACTCTCCTGAGTACTTTTATATTATATCAGATAATACATCAAATGTCAAGCGTTTTTTGAAAAAAATTTCAGATTTTTTTAAATTTTCCTTTTTTTGCCTTTTTAGGTATAGATAAACAACATTTTAATATGATTGTGTCTATTAAAATATCAAAACAGTACTCTTTTAGTTTGACAAAAATCGAAAAAATTACAATAACAAATAAAAACTTTTCTTTTTTCTATGCCGCTATTCCTATTACAAATAAAGATATAGTTTCTAAACGTCTTATGGTTACACTTATTGCAGCATACTATTTAAAATAAACAGTCTTATATTAAAGAATATGAGTGATTTTTACAAATACGATATTTTTATAAATAAAATTTAGATATAATCACGAAAAAGGTTTTGTTTAAGATGATTTTTTCATGAAATACTTGATTTTTCACCTAAAAAGTTGTATAATAAGTATAGCAATAAATATATTCGGGCTTTTTAACAGCCGTCTATATTTATAATAAACTCCATTTAAAAGGAGGGGTACTAATGAAAGAAATAAAAGTCGATGCTACTACCGAAAATCTGGCTAAAGTCTTTAATTTTTTACAGGAAGCATTTGACAGTCTTGAAGTTTCATCAAAAGTCAAAAGGCAGATAAAGCTTTGCGTTGAGGAAATATATATGAACATTTCCAATTATGCCTATAACCCTGATGTGGGGCCGGCAAAAATCAGTTTTGACTTTGTTGATGATAAGGCTGATTCAACAAGGATAGTCATATCACTAACCGACAGGGGTAAACCTTATGACCCTCTGAAGCACGAAGATCCCGATCTTACCGTGGAGCTTGATGATGCGCCGATAGGCGGTTTAGGTATATACCTCGTTAAGACCACTATGGATAAGGTGGAGTATGAGCAAAAAGACGGCAATAATGTCTTTACTATGGAAAAGAAGCTGCATTAATGCGTGAATAGGAGAGAATGCTAAATGAAATTTGAAAAGTCAGATAACGGCGAAACATTGAACATTAGTCTCATAGGAGAAGTAGATTCAATGAATGCCAATACTATAGAAACAGATTTGCTAAAGGAAATAGAGGGTGTAAAAAACCTTATATTTGATTTAAGCGAACTTGAATACATATCTTCAGCAGGTCTGAGAGTTCTTCTTTCAATGCAAAAGAGAATGAAAACTCAGGGAAGCATGGAAGTAAGAAATACTAATGAAGAGGTTATGCAGATCTTCAAGGTATCAGGATTTGTAAGACTTCTCAATCTTGTATAATATGTTACGAAATATTGAACGTCCGGCATATGGCTCTTTTACGAGAACTATATGCCGGACGTTTTTTATAATGATAAACAAAAAGTCTGCCGTTTTAATAAACAGCAGACTTTTCTATTACGCACCTATAGTCTCTTTCCATTTTGAAATGATATTTCCAATAGAGTCGATATCACATATCTCGGCTGCCGAGCGAAGTTCTTCAAGATAACCAGTCTGTTTATCATCAGGATAATCATATTCACCAAGCTTGCCAACAAGTTCATCTATCATCAGAGTATCAAAGCTTTCGAGCGCTTCATTAAGATCATCAAATATCGAAAGTATCTCATCGTTTGAAGCCGCTTTATGTTCTGTCTTTTCCTTGACAGTAACATACGGTGCAAGCTTTTCTTTAAGTGCCATATACATTTCGAGCACAGCGGCATTATTATTATTGATATATTCGATATCGTTGCTCTTTCCCGCTTTTTCAAGTTCAAATGCAAGATCGCCAAGTTCCATCGCACCTATCTGACGTGATGTACTCTTTAATGAATGCACCTCGATAGTATAATTATGTATATCTCCCTCGTCAAGATGCCTCTGGATAAGCTCATACTTATGATCTATCGCCTGATAGTACTCATTAAGTACTGTCATAAACAGCTGCTTGCTGCCAAGTCTCGAAAGAGCCGTATCAATATCAAGCCCTTCGATAGCAATATCATCGTTAGATGAACTTTTTTCCTTCTCCATATCCTCCGGATTGACCGGAACTATCTTATCCTCCGGAAGCCATTTATAGACCATTCCGAATATTATCTTTGCATCAATAGGCTTTGCAACAAAGTCGGTCATTCCCTCGGCAATAAGCATTTCCTTAGCACCGCTAACCGCATTAGCCGTAAGTGCAATTATAGGAACAGCATCATACTCAGGCATAAGACGGCGTATGATATGTGTTGCTTCAACGCCATCTACCTCTGGCATCATATGATCCATAAATATAAGATCGTACTGCTTTTCGTCCATCATAGCTATAGCAAGACCTGCATTGTTTGCAATGTCTACATCCATCTTCAAAGGTTCGAGTATACCTTTTGCTACAGCAAGGTTTACTTCATTATCGTCAACAATAAGCACCTTTGCACTAGGAGCTACAAAGTTTACATTTTCTGAGGTGGAGGTGTCTTTATAAAGCTCTATATCACTAATGCCAAGAGCATTGTAAAGCATCAGCGAATAAACAGGCTTTTTGATTATATGTACATTTGGAAGAAGATTACTGCTTCGGCTTGAAAATTCCGCAAGTGCCAGGCAGAAAATATCAGTATGAGTTTCAAAATAACATATAACTTCATCAGTGAAATCATTCTTTTCAGCTATAAGGAAATCAGGCTTGTCATTTTCCACTTCACTAATGTCACTTATTTCAGTACAGTTTATTCCGACACGCTCAAGGTCAAGCTTTATCTGTTCCCTTATATACACGCTTTCAAGTTTTAAAGCGGCAGTCATAGGCTTTTTAAGCGCTGGAACAGACGCCATCCTCTCTATCATTTTTTGTGGGATATTTATATAGAAAGTAGAACCCTTTTTGTACTGACTCTCAAAGGATATGGTACCGCCCATAAGGTCAAGCAGTCTGTGCGTTATAGCAAGACCAAGACCTGTTCCCTCAACATTTCTGTTGCGCTTGCTGTCAAGCTGCTGGAAAGAAACGAAAAGCTTATTTTTATCTTCATCCTTTATACCGATACCGGTATCCTTTATTACTGCACAAAGGGTAACTTCATTATTCTTTCCGTATTCACAGTAAATGTGGAAATCTACATTACCCTTTCGTGTAAACTTAACGGCGTTGTTTAGGATATTCACCATTATCTGATGTATGTGTTTAGCATCACCAAAAAGTCTCTTTGGAATATCCGGGTCAATACTGAGAGTGAAATCTATCTCCTTGTCGCCGATATTTGCGCTTATGAGATTTTCAATGCCGTTTATCAGAGGAATAAGTTCATATTCATCTGAATTTATATCCATTTTACCTGCTTCTATCTTTGAAAAGTCAAGTATATCGTTGATTATCGCAAGAAGATTTTTTCCGGCAGTCTTTATCTGTTCAACATATTCTCTCGCACCGGGTGTCATTTCTTCTCGGAGTGCAAGATCGACCATGCCTAAAACCGCATTCATAGGCGTTCTTATCTCATGGCTCATATTTGCAAGAAAGTCGCTTTTAAGTTTAGAGGCGTTCTCGACCTCGTAATTTGTCTTTTTAAGTTCAAACGATTTATAAGCTATATCTGATAATGCGCTTGAAAGCCTTTCTATAGAACGTCTTGCTTTTTTTAGAGTTAACTTACTGTCATCAGTAGCTTCACATCCGCAAAGGAAATCGCCAAGTCTTCTCTCTCCTACAACTATTGGAACAGAGAAAAATACGACATTATTCACAAGATGATAACTTTCATCTCCGCTTTGAGCTATATCTTTAAGACATTCCACAGCAGAATTTTCATCATTTTGCATACGAAGTGTTTCAAGCTTCTTGCTTTTTGTAAGCACCTCTCCGTCAATGCTGACTATCTGAGCTGCTATACCGCTTGATATGGTACAGGCGTCCTGAAGTTTCTGGAGAGTATCGCTCTCTATAAGCTCGGAAAGCTTTGTATCATCATCGACCGCATATATTACATTTTCTTCCATACAAATGCTCCTCCTTTCAATTGAGGAAAGATTTGCTCCGATTCAAAACATCTTCACATTCGTTTAAAATATTTCAGTTTTAATAAAAGAGCATCATATTTAATCTTTACTATTTTAACACTATTTACAAAAAATTTCAAGTACTTATATTGCATTTTTAAATATTTGTTTATTTTACCAAACTTATAATACTCAGAAACTTTCCGGTCACTGTCTATGATCTGCCGTCAAACTCATGTTATGGGAAATTGCAGATTTGCTATTGAAAAAAAAGGTAATATGTGCTAAAATATTAATGATAGTGATATTTTCACCATCATTAATATTTTTAATAAGGAATGATAAAAATGAAGTATTTAGTTGTTTTATTCGATGGTATGGCTGACTATCCGATAGAGGAACTTGACGGAAAGACTCCTCTTGCTTATGCAGACACGCCGGCTATGGACAAACTCGTAAAAACATCAACAGTCGGACTTATAAAGACTGTTGCCGACGGACTCAAGCCCGGCAGTGATGTTGCAAATCTTTCAGTGTTAGGATATGACCCTGCTGAATGTTATACAGGCCGTTCACCTCTTGAAGCCGGAAGTATTGGTATAGACATGAAAGATACAGATGTATCATTCCGATGCAACCTTGTTACTCTTTCCGATGAAGAAGAATATGCTGACAAAACTATTCTTGATTACTGTGCTGATGATATTTCTACAGAAGAAGCAAAAGTTTTAGTCGAATATCTTGCAGAAAAACTCAATGACAATGAATTTACATTCTACAGCGGTGTAAGCTATCGTCACTGCCTGATATGGGATAAAGGTACATTGGACGTTGGAACGCTTACACCTCCGCATGATATCACCGGAAAGCCGATAAAGGAATATGTCCCGACACACACAAATGCTCAGAAGCTCTATTCTCTTATGAAAAAGTCTTATGATCTCTTAAAGGATCACCCTGTAAATAAAAAGAGAGAAGAAAGAGGTCTTCGTCCTGCAAACAGCATCTGGCTCTGGGGCGAGGGTGTAAGAGCAAACCTTGTAAACTTCAAAGAAAAATTCGGAGTAAAAGCTTCTATGATCTCGGCTGTCGATCTTCTCAAAGGCATCGGTAAATTTTCAGGCATGAACGTTGTCGAAGTTGACGGTGTTACAGGTTATATAGATACAAATTTTGAAGGCAAAGCAGATGCTGCTATAAAAGAATTCAAAAACGGACAGGACTTTGTTTATATCCATGTTGAGGCTCCGGATGAATGCGGTCACAGACATGAGATAGATAACAAGCAGAAAGCTATAAGCATAATAGACAAGAAGATCTTAGGTCCTGTTACCGATTACCTTGCCTCGACCGGCGAAAGATTCAAGGTACTCGTTACTCCGGATCATGCTACTCCCCTGTCGCTCAGGACTCATACAAACGATCCTATTCCATTCTTTATCTATGACAGCGGCAAAGCAGCAAACGGTGCTGATACATTCAGCGAAGCTTCCGCAAAAGAAACAGGTCTTTTCATAGAAACTGGTCATACACTAATGAACAAGTTTATAAACGAACTTTAAACACTTCAATTACAATAAATGCAAAGAGATCCTCACAGCAGCTTTTTATCACTGCCGTGAGGATCTTTTTATATAACCATGAAAAGAAATGGCTAATATTATTTGAGCTTGAA
>CADBQZ010000266.1 GCA_902796865.1 uncultured Ruminococcus sp.
CGTCTGACATATTGACATCTTAAATGTCAATATGTATAATTATATATGTGAAGTGCTAATTATAGCAACTCTCAGATGGGTTTATTCCAAGAAAAAAGGGCGGTGCTTTATTCTTCACCGCCCCTTTTATCCGATCGCAAGTACCTGTATCAATGTAAGATATTATAAACGCTATTTGCAAGATGTATGCTGCAAAACACTCTTTTCACGTCTTATAGCTTTTGAATACCATTTTTCAGCTTCTGTCTTATTTATCTGTACACCCATTTCACCAGTTTTATAGCACTCGCTCACCTTATACTGCGCAGCAATATTACCACGCTTGGCAGCCTTTAAAAGCTTGTCAAATGTTTCAAGGCTTTCAACACTTGCTTCTCGCCAGTATTGTGACTTTTGTTTTTTACGAGATTCAATACGACGCATTCTTTCTTTGAGCTGACTATCTAGCTCGTCAGGGAGCCATGGCGGTTCTGTAAAAATTATCTTTTTAAAAATTGTCATTATGCTATCTCCTTAGTAAAAATGAATATCCTGCTTATTTCAAAGAACCCAATAATGCACTCCAGCCAATTTTACCTAATGTTTCACCCAGATCTTTATTGGCATCATCGTCCCAGAGCCATGCACCGCTTGCAAATTTATCAGCAAATTCTTCGGCATACTGCTCAGTTTTACTTTTACCTGAACTGCCGCTGTCGTAATTATTGTAGCCGCTGTCATAGCTATAATCATCATAGCTGTAATCTTCATATACAAGAGGATCACCGTCTGTCTCTCCGCATCTTGAACAAGTTTTCGGAGCATCGTATGTAGCATCTATCCAGTCATGTCCCAATGCTTCGCCTTCGGTTTTGCCACATCTCTTACAAGTTTGTGGTTCTGTACAGGTCGCATCTTCCCAGTCGTGACCTTTTGCCTTGCCCTCGGTCTTTCCGCAGGTATTACAAGTTTTAGGTTTTTCACAGGTCGCTTCCTTCCAGTCATGACCGTTCGCCTTACCCTCGGTCTTTCCGCAGACTTTGCAAGTCTTGGGCTTTTCACAGGTCGCATCTTCCCATTTATGACCGAGAGCCTTACCCTCAGTCTTGGAGCATACCGAGCAAGTCTTAGGCTTTTCACAAGTCGCATTTGTCCATTTATGACCTAAAGGCTTATTTCGTGTATCTCCGCAGAGCTTACATATTTCGGGATTTTCACAATCGGCAGGTTTCCACTGATGTTCAAGCTTTTCGCCGCGTTCTCTGTCGCACTTACTGCACTTTTCGGGTGAATGACAGGTCGCAGCAAGCCACTCATGCTGACAGAACAGCTTATACTTTACAGCCACAACCCCGAATGATGTTCCACCGATGAGAACGAAGGCAATGACAGATGCAATAATGATAGTTTTTTTCTTGTTTGTTTTTAAGTAATTTGCGATATTACCTATTTTCATACTAACACCTCGTTTATATTAAAATTGTACAAAAAAGCCTGACGAAAGAATAGACACATCTTTCGTAATCTTTAAGACGATTATAGCACATTTTCTGAATGATATGGTAAACCGCAAAGTGACTTTTCAAAGAAAAACGCACAAAGATGAAGATATATCTTTGTGCGTTTTGATTTTTTATTCTTTTGTTCCGAGAACCGACTGTTCAAATGAATGTAATGTCTCATTCACTTTTTGGAGATTATATATTTTGCTCTCTATACAGTATTCGATTATTATATCAAACTTGCTTGAATGGGTGAGCACATATCCTGCTTTATACAGCAGCTCCTGAGTTTCTTCAAGATCAAGCTCAAGCGCTAAGGCATATGCAATGGCTGTTTCCTTTTTGGGGTGATAGTTCGGCTTTTTGGCTTTGCTGAAATTCTGCTTGGTTATCCCCGCTTTATTGTAGCATTGTGAATCGGTCATGCCTTTTTCCTGAATTTTACGCAGAAGCATATCCGAAAAACTTTCGTCAATGTGTTTCAGCCTATCATCAAGTATAAAACCTCTCACAAAATGGAACACATACATTTCTTTGGCAAGACGTTCCGCCCGGAGTTTATGTATTTTTTCTACATACTCTTTTTCATAGGTGTCGTCATCGGTCAGAATACGTTCTATGTAAGATCGAATGCTTTGATACAATGCCATATCTCCTGTAAATGTTTCGTTATTATCTATTTCCATACTAGCACCTCGTTAATATTAAAATGCGGAAAAAGTCTGACGAAAGATCAGACGTATATTCTGCAATATTTAATATAATTATAGCACATTTCCTGAAGTATGTGGTAAACCGCAAAGTGACTTTTTTGAAGAAAAACTGCACAAAGATGAGGAGGACACTTTGTGCAGTTTGATTTTATTTCCCTATTGACATCGCCAGCAAACAAGGAAATGCAGGGGTCTTGGGGAAGAATTTTTATCGCTACATAATGGCACACCCTGAACTGGGGATTAGATTTGTGCCAGGAAGGTCTATCAAACGTAGGGCAGTCTACACATATCAGAAGTATCTTAAAGTCTCTTAGTCCTCTCCGTAGAGCCGTAAGGATCACTACCATTATCACACGAGCAGAAATACGCCAAAGAGCCTTGACACGTCCCTCAGAAGCCTAAGATGTCTTATATATCACACGAAAGCGCAAAAATGGTCTATTAGTTTTCTATGACACAATAGTTTCTGAAATAACCTCAGACTGCCGTTTCTTCATCTTCTGCCAGCAGAAGAAACTGTAAATATCATTAAACAGAAATACTGCAAAGCATACGACTACCGAAATATATCGGGTATCTGACAAGCTTGCCAGTATCCAAAGAACAATAAGGACGATATCATTTGCAGCATAAGCGATAGCATAAAATGGATTTCTCCTGAATGTAAGATATACCGCAATGAAGCTCGTTGTGACGGATAGTGTGCTCGGCAGGAGATTTGCAGTATGGAACGCCTGTAATATGAAGTAAAATAGTATCGTTACTAAAGCTGACAGAACGATCATAAATACTGTTTCAGCTTTGCTTATACTCCCGACTGTGACCTCGGCTCTGTTTCCGTTGAACGGGTTTCTCAGCCAAGAGATCAGGGCGAATACCGCCATAGGCATCGTCATGCCGAGATAGGTTATCATTTCACCGTAATATGAAAATTTATAGGATATGATAC
>CADBQZ010000267.1 GCA_902796865.1 uncultured Ruminococcus sp.
GAGACTTTGAACCTGCACTCCATGTTTTTGTATATGCAAAAATGGAGAGCCGTATGAAGCGTGTTATAGGCGAATATGGTGTAAGTGAATCTTCTGCGGAGTATATCATAAGAAAGAATGATAAACGCCGTGAGACATTCTATAACGGAAATACAAACCATACATGGGGAATTAAGGAGCATTATAATCTCTGCCTTAACAGCGGTACATTCGGTATCGAAAAATGTGCGGATATGATAATTGATGCTATAGATTATATCTGAGACCTGTATAATAATAAGATAATATTTACGGAGCCTTTCCTTCAAGAACGGCTCCGTTTTTATATTTTTACTTAAGGCAGTATAGCCATCGAATCTCCAAAGCTGAAAAACCTGTATTTTTCCTTTACTGCTGTTTTATATGCGTTCATCGTATTATCATAGCCCAAAAATGCTGATACAAGCATTATAAGTGTACTTTCCGGAAGATGAAAATTAGTTATAAGTCCGTCTATAAGCTTGAATTTATATCCCGGATAGATAAAAATATCTGTATAACCTTCGCCTGGCTTTACGAGCCCATCTTCAAGTTCGATGCTTTCAAGAGTACGGCATGATGTAGTACCTACAGCAATAACTCTTCCGCCGTTTTTTCTTGTGTTATTTATCTTTTCTGCTGCTTTCGCATTCAATTCATAATGCTCGCTGTGCATTTTATGATCTAAGATATTATCTTCCTTGACCGGTCTGAATGTTCCGAGACCTACATGAAGCGTTACATAAGCTATGTCTACACCCATAGCCTTTATGTCAGACAGCATCTCTTTTGTGAAATGAAGACCGGCAGTCGGCGCAGCGGCAGAACCGAGTTCTCTGGAATACACCGTCTGATAGCGTTCTTTATCATTGAGTTTTTCTGTTATATAAGGCGGAAGGGGCATCTGTCCTATCTCATCGAGCGCTTCATAAAAGCTGCCCTCACATTCAAATTTTGCCACTCTGTTTCCGTCATCTTTTACCTCAATGATCTTTGCAGTAAGCCTTCCGCCACCAAAAACAAATTCCGTTCCGACCTTGGCTTTTTTACCGGGACGGCAGATAAGCTCCCATACCTTTTCACCATGCTGTTCCAGAAGCAGGAATTCTATAAAGCTTCCCGTTTCTTTCTTTTCACCGTAAAGTCTTGCGGGCAGCACTCTGGAATCGTTTAGCACCAGGAGATCACCTTTTTTCAGATAACTGCATAGATTATAGAAATGGTCATGTGTGATGCTGCCGGAAGTCTTATCTATTTTCATAAGTCTGGAGGCATTTCGTGGATAAACAGGTGTCTGAGCTATGAGTTCCTGCGGCAATTCGTAAAAAAAATCTGATTTTTTCATTTTTTCTTCCTCAAAATTTCTAAAAATGTATTGACATCTACAATCAAAGGTGATATGATAAAAATATGGTAGAGGTGCGGCTGCGATGAGTAGCGTCTGACAGGAAAACCATTCCGCCAAACATATCGGTTGATATGATGCAGACGTAAAAGGCAATGCTGCCGAAGGATTGGTCCCGGTAAGACCGGTTCTGATCGCTGTCTTAACAGGGCTGCGATTGTCATCAGCGTGTGATGGAGAGCTATCGGCATTTCTTTTTATAATTGCAAATGTCACTACTTCTATTATAGCGTATGATGAGCCGGTTTTCAACCGGTTTTTTGATTTTATATTAAAATGTTAGGAGTTTTTTTGAAATGAAACATTACAAAGCAGGTATCATCGGTGCAACAGGTATGGTAGGACAGAGATTTGCAACTCTGCTTGAAAATCATCCGTGGTTTGAGGTAACAGCTCTTGCTGCTTCTCCTCGTTCTGCCGGAAAGACTTATGAGGAAGCAGTAGGCGAAAGATGGGCAATGACTACACCAATGCCTGAAAAAATGAAGAATATGGTGATACTCAACGCAACAGATGATATTGAAAAGATAAAAGATCTTGTGGATTTCGTTTTCTGTGCAGTAGACATGAAAAAAGACGAGATAAAAGCTCTTGAAGAAAAATACGCCAAGGCTGAGATCCCGGTCGTTTCCAATAACTCCGCAAACAGGAGCACTCCGGATGTTCCAATGGTCGTTCCGGAAATAAACGATAAGCACATTGAGATCATCGAGGCACAGAGAAAGCGTCTCGGCACAAAGAGAGGCTTTATCGCAGTTAAGTCAAACTGTTCTATCCAGAGCTATGTACCGGCTTTGAATCCGCTTATGGAATACGGTATCACAAAAGTTCTTGCCTGCACATATCAGGCAATATCAGGCGCCGGAAAGACATTCAAGACATGGCCTGAGATGCTCGACAACCTTATCCCGTATATCGGCGGTGAGGAAGAAAAATCAGAGCAGGAGCCTATGAAGGTATGGGGTCATATTGAAGGCGACAAGATCGTAAACGCTCAGACACCGTCTATTACAACACAGTGTCTCCGTGTTCCTGTTTCAGATGGTCATACAGCCGCAGTATTCGTATCATTTGATAAAAAGCCTTCAAAGGAAGAGATACTTGAAAAATGGAAAAACTTCAAGGGCGCTCCGCAGGAACTCGATCTTCCTTCAGCACCTAAGCAGTTTATCCACTACTTTGAGGAGAACGATCGTCCGCAGGCTAAGCTCGACAGAATGCTTGAAGGAGGTATGGCAGTATCAGTCGGAAGACTCAGAGAAGATACTCAGTATGATTACAAGTTCGTATGCCTTTCACACAATACATTAAGAGGTGCAGCAGGCGGCGGAGTACTTCTTGCAGAGCTTCTTGCAGCAAAGGGTTACTTTGACTGATCGCACACTAAGAAACCATATATGAGAATATAATCAAAATACGCATACTTAAAAGACTTATAAAATGTTCTTTTAGATGCGCTTGGTTCAGGAGATAATCTTTTATGAAGAATACAATTTTTACCGGTGCAGGAGTAGCGATAACTACTCCTATGAATGCCGACGGTTCAATAGATTATGACGGCTTTGCAGAAAATATCGAGTTTCAGATAGAA
>CADBQZ010000268.1 GCA_902796865.1 uncultured Ruminococcus sp.
CAGGTGATCTTTTCAGACCTTTTGAATTGTCTTGCAAAATAGCTCTGATCGTTAAATCCGCATATCTCGGCTATTTCTTCGACAGAGCGGTTGGTATTGGCAAGAAGCTCTTTTGCGTATTCTATTCTTTTTATAAGAGCATACTGTATAACGGTGCTTCCGTATTCTTTTTTGAATTCTCTTGTAAGATAGAATTTGCTGATGTAAAACTGTTCGGCAAGTTTATCAAGTGTGATAAGTTCGGTAAAATGCTTGTCGACATATTCTTTGACAGAGCTGAGTTTTTGTTTAAAGGCTGGACGGTTTTCACCTGTACTTATGCTATAATTTGTGATGATAGCAGTCATAAGATCAGTCAGATGTTTTGCATTGATTAGTTCGAGATCTTCTGCTTTCTGAAGATTCGATTCGATTATGTTGTTCATGATGCTATGCAGAGTATCATAATTTTGAGGAATAAAAACACAGAATTTTTTTTGCGTGAATTTGTCATAATAAAATTTTGAGGCATTACCGCCGAAGGCGAGCCAGATCACCTCCCATGGATCGTCTTTGTCGGGGTAATAATAGTGTGGAAGACAACAGTCTATGAAGACGCATTGTTTTCCTTTGATAATGTGAGTCTCGTTATCGTATTTTACAACTCCCGAACCTTTGAGTATCATCATAAAGAAGAGACAATTTTCCTTTTTGTCACGGTAAGGCGGACAGCTGTCTGATGTAAAGAAGCCGGCCTGCTTTACATATAGAATGGTTTTTGCAGCTTCGCTCGGCTCAGGATTGTCGATACGGATATATTTTCCGTTTAGCGAGTCTGGATTGATAATCATAAAAAATTCCTCTTTAAAAATTTTAGGGCGATAGACCCTTACTTTAATTTCATAAATCCTATTATACAATATTTAGATTTTTTTGTCAACGAGTGTTGAGTGCCCAAAATAATTTTTTTTTGATATTTTAAAGTGTTAAAAAACAAAAGTACATATACAGTAAATATAGTTATAATACATATAAAAAAACAGACAATAATTTTCAAAAAAATTTATAATAAAATAATGTTTTATATCCGATGCTTACAAAAACTATCTTTATAAAAAAATAAAATTATAGTTTTCTCTTTTCAATAAAGGAAAAATGTGCTATAATAATCATATAAACAGAAAATATCCTAAGGATAAAAAATTCAGGAGATAAGAAATGGCAGAATTTATGTTTGATGAGCTTAAAAGAAAAGCTCTCGAAAAATATTTCGGCAGAATGAATGAAAGACAGAAAGAAGCGGTATTTACAGTAAACGGACCTGTTCTTGTGCTTGCAGGAGCAGGAAGCGGTAAAACGACTGTTATAGTAAACCGTATCGCAAATATGATTTTTTTTGGAAACGCTTATAATGATGATTCTAAAAAGGGGAGCGATGATGAATGCAGGATACTTGAAAGATATATCAGTGGAGAAGATATATCCGGAGATGACCTTCATGATATACTTGCAGTTGACCCTATAAAGCCATGGAGCATACTTGCGATAACTTTTACGAATAAGGCGGCAGGTGAACTTAAAGAAAGACTTTCTTCTATGCTTGGAGAACATGGTGAAGGACTTACCGCTGCGACCTTTCATTCGGCGTGTGTAAGGATATTAAGACGTGATATAGACAAACTGGGGTATACAAGCAGCTTTACTATATACGATTCCGATGACAGTCAGCGTATTATCAAACAATGTATGAATGAGCTCGAGGTCTCAGAAAAACAGTTTGCACCAAGAGCAGTGCTTTCAGCGATAAGCTTTGCAAAAGATGAACTTTCCGAACCCGAGGATATGCTTGAAAATGCTTCAGGCGATTATCGCAAAGCGGTTATTGCGAAGATATACAAGCTTTATCAGAAAAAGCTCATAGCTTCAAACGCTGTTGATTTTGATGATATAATAAGGCTTACAGTAAAGATACTTACAGATTTCCCTGAAACACTTGAGTACTACCGCAACAGATATAAATACATAATGGTTGACGAATATCAGGATACGAATAAGGCACAGTTCCGTCTTGTAAGCCTTTTGAGCGGCGGAAGGAAAAATATATGCGTTGTGGGTGATGACGATCAGAGCATATATAAATTCAGAGGGGCTACTATCGAGAATATCTTAAGCTTTGAAAATCAGTTTGAAGGAAGCCATGTCATAAGACTTGAACAGAATTATCGTTCTACACAGAATATACTTAGCGCTGCAAATTCTGTTATAAAGAATAATTCAGAGCGTAAAGAGAAAAAACTCTGGACAGATATGGGTGACGGCGATAAGATATACTGGTACAAAGCTCAGAATGAGCATGACGAAGCTAAGTTTATTGCTGAAACGGTACTTGAAGGTGTAAAAAACGGCGGAAAATATTCCGATAATGCAGTACTTTACAGAATGAATGCTCAGTCAAATCTTATCGAACAGGCATTTATAAAGAGCGGTGTTCCGTATCGTGTCTACGGCGGAATGAGATTCTATGACCGCAAGGAAATAAAGGATCTCACATCATATATGGCATTTATAA
>CADBQZ010000269.1 GCA_902796865.1 uncultured Ruminococcus sp.
AAAAATGTACTGCACTAATAAGAATTATAAACTATTCAAATACCGGTAAATATTTATTACTGATATTGAAAAGGAGTTTTTATTATGTATTTAAGAGTATTAAAAGATAACGAAAAGCAGAGTTTTATCCAACTTGCATATAGCATAATGAATGCTGATAATGTTATTGCCGATGAGGAAACAAAAATGATACAGGCTTATTGTGATGAAATGTCTATTACAAAACCTGATTATTCGGCAGAAAAAGCCAAGTCCGCAAAAGATGAATTTGCTGATTCCGATCTTGCTACAAGGAGAAGCGTTTATTTTGAATTGTACGCCCTTGCATCATGTGATGGTTCATATGATGAGACTGAACAGGTAATCATGAATGAGATAAGAGGTGCGTTCGGTATTTCACGTTCTGAAGCACAGAAACTTGAAAAGCTTTACGATGATCTTCAGATAACATATAATGCTATCAACAATGCTATAAACGGAATAGCATATGAAAAATGAATTCCCGTGTGACAAGTGCGGACTTTGCTGTAAGAATCTGAACAAATCGGAGCTTTACAGCGATCTGCATGACGGCAGTGGTATTTGCAGATATTTCGATGACGAAACAAATCTTTGCAGGATATACGATCATCGTCCCTTAAAATGCAATATCCTTGCCTCATACGATTTTTTCAAAGATAAATATTCATTAGATGAATATATTCGATTAAACGTTAAAGAATGTAAAAAACTAAAAGGAGAGTTATAATATGCCGATTCCATTAATTTTGGGTGCAATAGCAGCAGGCGGTGCGATAGGAGCAGCAATTGGGCACAAAAAAAAAAAAAAAGAGCAAGAAGCATTTGAGGCAGAATGCGATTATAAAATGGATAAATACAATGCTTTTATAAGTGATTTCTGCAAAAAACATAGCTGCGGAAGTGCTGCTATCGTACACTATTTGAATAAAAAGGGTCGTCAGGTAGTAAGAGCAAATGACGACGATGATCCCGATCATGATTTTTTCTATTTCACCGATCAGGATTACAATAATGTTCGTAATCAGGTATATAATGCGGCAAGTGAACTGAATAATAAAACAGGTGTAAACGATCGTGATCTTTGTCTGTGGGCAATGGATGTCACTATGTATTGTATAGATGATGACGAAGACACCGAAGAAGAACAAAAAGCATTGAGTCAAGCTCATGATTATATTATCTCCCATAAAATAATCAACAATTTTAACAATTTCAATATTTTTGCTTATTATCAAAATGTCTGCACTCCCGAAACTATAAGACAGTTTGCTGATGAACTTGAAAACTATTCAGGCATCTCAAAAAGTGTTATTCTTGATGAGAAGGTAGGCTATAATGATGCTGTTGATTTTTATAACAATAAACTTAAGGGCGATGAATATAAAGAGGCACGTGACAGATATTGCTGTAGAATAATATTGAGTGCCTGTGATATTATTTCAGATGATATTTGCGCAATAAGCGATGCTAACGAAACGCTATTAGACGGTGAGATAATTGACATCTATAATCAGGCAAACGGCAATATCAATCGTGCCATTGAGATAGCTAAAAACTATCAGTCACAGGCACAGCAGGAACAAGCAGCCGAAGAACACAGACAGTGGGTAAAGAGCGAGGTAGACAAGGTAGAAAAGTTCGTTACTCTCGGTCTTTCCGGCTCGGGAAAGACCTGCTTCATGACAGGTATGTATCACAAGATGACAGGCGGTGTCAACGGTTACTCTCTCAAAGCAAGTGACGAAGATGATGTACTGCTTTCAAATATGTGTGAAAAACTCAGAGACAAGGACAGACAGCAGGATCGTTTCCCTGCTTCAACAAATCAGTCTTCGAGATATCAATTTGAGCTTCAGCACAACTATAAGACAATAGAAAAATTTGAATGGGTGGACTATGCGGGCGGCATACTCAAATCCAAGACCAGCGAAGATGCCGAGGCGTATAACGCACTGAAAAATGATATCGCTTCTTCTAAATCTATGTTTATATTCGTTGACGGTGAATTGTTCGCAGACGAGGAAATAGAAGAAGCCGACAGCGAACGAGAAAAGTTGCAGGCTGCTGTTGATGTTATCACTGATGAATGTGCAAGAAACATCAATCACTTTATTTCCGAATATGCAGGCGAAAACGGAAAGCTTCCGCCTATAGTTATAGTACTTACCAAATTTGATATTGCCATGAAGGCGCTCAGCACTATAACAAATGATCCTGAAGAGTTTGTGAATACTGTTATCAAGAAAGCATTCAATATGCTTTTCCCAGATACGAGCAGATTCAGAGATGAAGATAACAGCTTTGACAGCTTTGTTTCTATTGTACCTGTATCACTGGGAAAGCATATAAGTGATGATAATTACAGCGGAAGACTTCGACCGATAGGCATGGAATTCCCTGCATTTATTGGCATTTGGTTTCTTCTTGATCATTTGCGTGAAATAGACACCGATAATTCGGATAAATATAAAAGCGCTATGAGTATGATGGCGGAAGAGGTAGAGGAACACAATATAGAGTGCTGCCTGAACGGTCAGAAGGGCAAGTTTGGCAAGCTGGCTAAACAGTACGCTAAGAATAACAACAGATAAGGTGATATGATAATATGAATGGTTATCCTATAATACTCACAAGAACATTTGACTGCGATTATTTTTGGGGATTTCATGTTAAGCCGTCATTTCTCGATCAAGCCGAAGCAAAAAAATTCATCACGGCTGCTACGGCTCAGATAGATTCATTAGGGAACGGTATAAGACAGGTAGTGTTTTCAAATGATAAATACAGTGTCATAGGTATAGTTGCACATACCGCTGATATAATTGCAGCAAGCAGTCTTTCTTCCGATAAAAAGCAGTCGCTCGAACAATACACCGCCGATATAAGAGGAAGAAAAATATACGGCTTCTGGGGATTCGTCTGCGAAAGGTCACAGATGTCGCTGTGTAAGCCTTCTTACGATGACTATGTTGATATATTTGGCAGATATGTTATCCCTGTATGGAATAATAAGACACAGGAATCTGTTATAGCAGATCAGCCGATAAACATACAGGGTACAGGAGCATACGGTATCATACCGACTTCCGAACTCGGTTATAACGGTAAAAATATCTATACTAACGGTTCGGATATGTTCGGAGCATTTATAAGCAAATCGATGAATAGTGCTTTATCCTTCTGTTCGGGACTTGTAGGTGCAAAATGCATCAGGGAATCGGAGTTTGAAAATATTCAGACAGACAGCAGTACCATTTCAAATCTCGAGTATGCCATCGAGCAGGAAAAAGAACTGGAGCTTCAAAGAGAACTTGAAAGAAAGGCAAAAGAAGAGGAAGAAAAGCGACTTTCTGAACAGAAAGCTGCAGAAGATGCGAAGAAAAGAGCATTCTCACAATCACCTATCTCCTCAATGCAAAATGGAACATCTCAAAAAGGTGGTTTCGGAACTAAATCAAGCTATCCCGACTCACAGATAAAGCAACAAAACAACGGCTACGGAAACAAATACGGAAGTAATTATTCTAGCAGCGATGACACTGATGATGAGCCTTGGTCATATGACAGATCCGATTCCAGTAGTAAAAAAAAACAATTTTCGGTCAATCAACGGGAAAACCGACAGCAGAAAAGCGGCATAAATCCGCTGATTCCCGCAGCAATCGGAGCCGTCGTATTGATTGTGGTCATTATGATACTCTTCGTGGGAAACAAATAATCATCGAGGTCGATGATGCTGAAATGATTGAAAAAATATCATTTAAAAAATGCAACAGAATAATTAATGGTCGTCCTTGCAT
>CADBQZ010000270.1 GCA_902796865.1 uncultured Ruminococcus sp.
CAGCGCCTATAAGAGCATTATAAAATTCAAGATACTCTTCCTTGTCAAAAGGACAGTTTATATAATCAGCATCTCCTCTGTCATATCTTGATGCAAAGAATACTTTTTCCTTATCAAGACTTTCAAATGTGACTATCGGTGCAGCAGCATCAAAAAAGCTTAGATAGTCTCCGCATTTTTCACGGATACTTTCCGCAAGTCCGCCGCTTGTAAGAGGTCCCGTAGCGATTATAACATCTCCGTCCGGGATACAGCTCACCATTTCTTCCTTAACGGTTATGAGCGGTTCTGACATTATCTTTTCTGTCACAGCATCTGAAAAATGTTCTCTGTCAACCGCAAGCGCTCCGCCTGCATCTACAGAATTTTCCTTAGCGCATGGTATTATTAGTGAACCCAGAGCTTCCATTTCCTCTTTTAAAAGCCCTGCTGCCGAATCATGCCTTGAAGCTTTAAGAGAATTTGAGCATACAAGCTCCGCAAGACCTTTATAGTGATGAGCCGGAGTAAAATTACCGGGCTTCATCTCATATATCTCTGTTTCTATTCCGGCTTTTGCAAGCTGCCATGCTGCTTCACAGCCTGCAAGCCCTCCGCCTATGACCTTTACCATTACAATGGCCTTTCATATCCGCATTCAGGCTTTTCACACAAAAGCTTTCCTGCTCTTCCGCCTTTTTTGAAAAGACTGCTTCCGCACTTAGGACATTTTTCCTCCTGCGGAACATACCAGGTCATAAAGTTGCATTCCGGATAACCTTCGCATCCATAGAATGTTCTTCCCTTTTTGGACTTTTTCTGTATTATCTTTTTACCGCACAAAGGACAATTTCCCTTTGTCGGCAAAACTATCTTCTTTGTATTTCGGCAGTCAGGAAATCCTGAGCAGGCAAGGAATTTTCCGAATCTTCCTATCTTTATTACCATAGGCTTTCCGCATTCTTCACAGATCTCATCTGTCTCCTCATCAGGCACCTTGACACGCTTGCCCTCCATTGCCTTTTCAGCCTTTCCGAGGACCTTGTCAAAATCCTTGTAGAATACATCAAGAGTGTCTACCCAGTTTTCCTCGCCGTGCTCTACACGGTCGAGATCTGTTTCCATCTTAGCTGTGAATTTCGCATCGACTATATGCTTGAAATGATCCTTCATAAGATCGGTTATGACTTCACCGAGTGATGTAGGCTTTAGCTGCTTTCCGTCACGCTCGACATACATTCTCGCAAGTATAGTCGTTATAGTCGGCGCATAGGTACTAGGTCTTCCTATACCGTTTTCTTCCATTGTCTTTATGAGCGATGCTTCGGTAAAACGTGCCGGAGGCGCTGTAAAATGCTGATTTCCGAGTATCTCTTTGAGCTTTAATATATCACCCTGTTCAATAGCCGGAAGCATCTTATTGTTTTCCTCGGTACTGTCTTTCTTTTCTTCATAGACCTTTGTAAAACCGTCAAATTTTACCGAATAGCCCGAAGCCTTGAATGTACAGCCGTTTGCATCTATAGTTACAGATGCAGTATCAAGAAGCTCATTTGCCATCTGGCTCGCTATAAATCTTTCCCATACAAGCTTATAGACCTTAAACTGGTCTGTAGTAAGGCTCGATTTGACTCTTTCGGGCGTAAGTGACGGGATAGACGGACGTATCGCTTCGTGAGCGTCCTGAGCGCTTTTCTTTGATTTATATACTCTTGGCGATGAAGGAAGATATTCTTTTCCGTACATCTGCTCTATACACTCAGCTGCCGCTGCTCTTGCTTCATCAGAGATCCTAAGGCTGTCTGTTCTCATATAGGTTATAAGTCCGACAGCTCCCATATCTGCTATTTCAATACCTTCATAAAGCTCCTGAGCGGCTTTCATAGTTCTTTTTGCCTGAAAACCCATTCTCTTTGAAGCTTCCTGCTGAAGAGTAGATGTTATAAACGGCGGTGCCGGCTGTTTCCTTGTAACTCTTTTCTTTACTTCCGAAACTTTATACTCGGCATTTTCAAGTCTCGCAAGTATCTCGTCTGTCTCTTCTTTATTTGCAAGCTCAGCAGTTTTACCGTCAATTTTTGAAAGCTTTGCTGTGAACACCTTTCGGCTTGACGGAGCAGTAAATTTTGCATCAATGCTCCAGTATTCGTCCGGTTTGAATGCTAATATCTCTCTTTCTCTGTCAACGATAAGACGTACAGCAACAGACTGTACACGGCCTGCCGAAAGACCTCTTCTCACCTTTTTCCATAAAAACGGACTGAGCTTATAACCCACTATCCTGTCTAAGATCCTCCTTGCCTGCTGTGCATTGACAAGATCAAGATCTATCTTATGAGGATTATCCATTCCGTTTTTTACACCGGTTTTCGTTATCTCGTTAAATTCGACACGATTGTTCTCATTGAGATCAAGCCCTAATATCTGTGCTATATGCCATGATATAGCTTCTCCCTCTCTATCAGGGTCAGTTGCAAGATAAACGTGTTCGCTTTTTTTAGCCTTATTTTTGAGTTCCTTTATAACGTCAGCCTTATCTTTCATTTCTACATACTGCGGCTGAAACCCGTTTTCAAAATCTATGCTCATCTTTGACTTCGGAAGATCTCTTATGTGTCCCATGGACGCTATTACTTCATAGCCGCTGCCAAGATATTTTTTTATTGTTTTGGCTTTTGCCGGTGACTCTACTATAACAAGATTTGACATACTGCTGCACCTATCCCCGCTGATGGGGATTCTCCTTTCCTCTAATCATAAAAGCCTGTATCTGTGATCTGGAAGAAGCTCCGCTGCCCCGATCATCTCAAGCTCAGTCATTTTTGCCATAAGCGAAAATGAATCTATTCCCGTAAGCTCGCATATCTCATCAAGAAGCTTAGGCTCTTTTAATATTTCTACTATCATAAGCTGTTCTTTGTCAAGCTCATCGGTCATAGTTTCCCACTTTGCAGACTTTTCTTCTTCTTTGCTCTTTTCATTGCCGGATATCTCATTCTTTTTAGTACTTGATTTCTTTTTAGCCGGTCTTCTGCTGTCACGGCACGGTATATCATCACTGCCATAAAGCTCAGGCCAGCGTATTTTATTATCTATATTTTTAAAGCTGGTACCAATATAGTATTCATATATTATATCAAGATGACTAAATGTACATATAGCACCCTCACGAAGATATTTTATCACTCCTGAGTACCTTTTGTCAAATATATCTCCCGGAGGTATGCAAAAAAGGCTTCTTCCCTGCTCCACCGCATGAGCCGCTGTTATCAGCGCACCGCTTCTGTCTGACGCTTCTGTAACAAGTGTTCCAAAGCAAAGTCCCGATATGAGCCTGTTTCTGTTCTGGAAACAATATTTGTCCGGATGTGTCCCGGGTAAATATTCACTTATCACAACACCGTTTACAGCTATGAGCTTTTTAGCGTTCTCATTCTCTTTTGGATAATCAACGTCAAGACCGCTTGCAAGAACTGCCGCTGTACAGCCGTTTTCTTTAAGTACTGCCCTGTGCGCTGCCGAATCAAGCCCAAGTGCGAATCCGCTTACGACAGCAAAATCACGCTTTGCAAGTTCAGAGCATATTCGTCCGGTAATGTCAGCACTGTACACCGAAGGCTTTCTTGTGCCGACACACGCTACCGCAGGCATACTATTAAAATTTTCGATATTACCCATACAAAACAGTACGGCAGGAGGATCATATATATTCCTCAGAAGCGGAGGATAATTCTCGTCCTCAAACGTTATTATCCTGTACTTTTTCTGTTCGCAGTATTCAATAATACTGTCGCACTGTTCTATATGTGTAGATACGGCATTCTTCTTTTCTGCCGATGTCATCGAAGGATGCTTGCCTTCAAAAACAGCATCATACGCTGCTTTAACATCTTGGAAAGGCGCTATAAAGTCCCATATCCTTTTGTTACCGGGACGAAACGCCATCACAAACCAAAGCCAATAACGTACATTATTCATTTCATAAGCTCCCACATGATTATACCTGCTGCCATCGCCGCATTGAGAGATTCGGTATTCCCTGTCATTTTTATGGTGATACTTTTTGAACACATTCTCTGTATCTCCTCAGAAAGACCATTTCCTTCATTGCCGATAAATACAGCACCGCCTTTATCAAACGTCATATCGCTTACGCTCGCTGCATTATCATCAACTACCGCAGCATATGAAGGTATCTCTGCTTCTTTAAGTCTTTCAAAAAGAATATCAGACGGTACGTCATGATATACGGGTATACGGAATATCGAACCCATAGTCGCTCTTACCGTTTTCGGATTATATATATCACAGCTTTCCGAAAATATAACTCCGTCAAGTCCTAAAGCATCAGCCGTTCTTATTATCATTCCGGCATTTCCCGGATCCTGCAGCTTTGAAAGTACTGCATATCTTCCGCTTTTTTTAAGAGAAGGAAGCTCTCCGCCTAAAGAAAGCATACTGCACACCGCAAAGACCCCCTGGCTATTGAGCGTATCAGAAATGCCTGCTGAGAGATTGCCGGATATTAGCGTGAATTCTCTGTCCGAAAGTCTTTCGCCGTATTTTTCAAGCGCTTCCTCCGTAACATATATCTTTTCTATATCAGCACCGCTTTTTAAAGCATCAGCCACTATCCTTGCTCCCTCTAAAACAAACTGCTGTCTTTTCATGCGTTCCTTTTTAGAAGTCATGAGCTTTTTGACAAGTCTGATGCCCGGATTATCCTTTGAAGTTATGATATCCGAATAATTTTCCATTATCTTTTTCTCCCGTCCGGCATTATATTAAAGACTTAGTACTCTAAACGAAAACACGCTCTGACTTTCACCGAGAGCGTGTTTTAATGTTAAGATTAAAGAGCAGCCTTAGCCTTTTCAACTATTGCTGTAAAGCCCTCGGGGTCGCTTATTGCGATCTCTGAAAGCATCTTGCGGTTGAGAGTGATCCCTGCCTTCTTGATGCCGTTCATGAACTGTGAATAGTTCATATCATTGAGCTTGCAGGCAGCACTGATTCTTGTGATCCAGAGTCTTCTGAAATCTCTCTTCTTGTGCTTACGTCCTATAAATGCGTAATTGCCTGACTTCATTACAGCCTGTTTAGCCATCTTGAAGTGTTTGCTCTTAGCACCCCAGTATCCCTTAGCCAGCTTTAATGTTTTATTTCTTCTCTTGCGAGTCATCATTGCGCCTTTTACAC
>CADBQZ010000271.1 GCA_902796865.1 uncultured Ruminococcus sp.
AAGAACTCTCGGAGCGCTTCTTTCGTCAACCTCCAGAACGGCAGTGTCTTTTTTGAACTTTCCGCCGAGTGTACAGTTATCGAGAAGAAGGGAAGCTATGCCCGTATCAACGTTTCCGCCGAAGCTGTTGTTTATTATGTCATAGCCGTTGTCAGCAAGAATATTGTTTATCATATTTGAAACGGTGGTCTTTCCGTTTGTTCCGGTAACGACTATAACGTTTTTCGGCATCTCGAAATGCTGAAGCAGCTTAGGGTAAAAAATGAGCATTATCTCGCCCGGCAGATTGGTAGCATTTTTCTTTAAAAGACGCATGAGCTTTATAAGTATCTTTGCGCCTATGACAGATATATAAAATCTTATAGGTTTTTTCATTTTACAGCCTCTTGTAACTTTTCCGGCAAAACCGGAAGATTTTTTTCATTCAGATATAATAATAACATTTTTTGCCGGTATTGTCAATCGGGGAGTGGACATTGCGGCTCATAACACCACAAATAGTCCGTTCTGCATTTGTCCGCTTTTGATTATAAAAAATCCTTGACAAATCCGGAAAGCTGTGATATAATGTGTAAAGTGATTTTGCTTTACAGCAGAAAGGTGAATGCTATGAGCGGAAAAAAAGATCTCAATTACGGCGCTTTTTTGGCAGTATATGGCGGATTGCTTACTGAAAAACAGCGTGAGATCATGGAACAGTATTACTGGGAAGACCTTTCACTCGGAGAGATCGCCGAAAATTTTGATATAACACGCCAGGCGGTAAGGGACGGCATAAAGCGAAGCGAAAAAAGGCTCGCTAAGTTCGATGAACAGCTTGGCATAATGGATAAAGCCAATGAATCAGGAGAGCTTTTTGAAAAAATAGCGGAACTTCTGAATGAAATGACTGGACTTGACAGTCATGATCTTAAAATAGCACAAAAGATCGCAGTACTTGCTGAAGATGGGATAGAGATCTTTTAGAAAGGAGCAGCCCTTATGGCTTTTGAAGGACTTTCAGAAAAACTTAATAATGTATTCAGAAAGCTCAGATCAAGAGGAAAACTTAATGAAAGCGACATAAAGGAAGCTATGCGTGAGGTGCGTCTTGCACTGCTCGAAGCGGACGTAAGCTACAAGGTCGTTAAGGATTTTGTCGCCAAGGTCTCTGAAAAGGCTGTCGGCAATGAGGTGCTTGAAAGTCTTACACCGGCACAGCAGGTGGTAAAGATCGTAAAAGATGAGCTTTGTGAACTTATGGGAGATTCAAACGCCCGTATAAACATGGCTTCAAAGGGACCTACCGTTATAATGATGTGCGGACTTCAGGGCTCCGGTAAGACTACTCATTCCGCAAAGCTTGCAAAGTACTTTAAAAATGAAGGACACAGACCGCTTCTGGTCGCTTGTGATATATACAGACCTGCTGCTATAAACCAGTTGAAGGTCGTAGGTGAAAAGGCTGATGTAAAAGTCTTTGAAATGGGACAGATAAGCCCGGTCGTGATCGCAAAGCAGGCACTTGCACACGCTAAGGATTACGGCAATGACATAGTTATACTTGATACGGCAGGCCGTCTTCATATAGATACAGCCCTTATGGACGAACTTAAAAACATAAAGGCTGAGGTCGATCCCGATGAGATAATGCTCGTAGTCGATGCTATGACCGGTCAGGACGCAGTAAATGTTGCCAAGGCTTTTGATGATGCACTTGGTATCGACAGCGTTTTGATGTCAAAGCTCGATTCGGATACAAGAGGCGGTGCGGCACTTTCCGTACTTGCGGTTACGGGTAAACCGATAAAATTTGTCGGAACAGGCGAAAAGCTTGACGAATTTGAAAAGTTCCACCCGGAAAGAATGGCTTCGAGGATACTTGGCATGGGCGACGTTATGACGCTCATAGAAAAAGCTGAAACAGCTTTCAGTCAGAAGGAAGCCGAGGAAATGGCGAAAAAGCTTCAGGAGAATAAGTTCGATATGTCGGATCTTCTTGAACAGCTTCGTCAGATACAGAAAATGGGTTCGCTCAAATCAATAATCTCAATGATACCCGGTGTGGGCGACAAACTCAAAGATGTTGAGGTCGATGAACGGCAGTTTGTCAGGATAGAAGCTATGATAACTTCTATGACGCCGGCTGAACGCTCAAAGCCTTCGATCATAAATCCTTCAAGAAAGCGCAGGATAGCTTCGGGAAGCGGTACCAAGGTTGAGGATGTGAACAAACTTTTAAAGCAGTTCGACCAGATGCAGAAGATGATGAAAAAACTCGGCGGAAAGAATCCGAAAAACAAAAAAATGATGAAAAGACTTGCCGGAATGAATCTGGACGGTCTTCCGCCTATGAAATAATGCTTATCAGTGCCTGAAAACAGGCGATGATATATAACAAAATAATCAATTTTGCCGGAGGTGAAAAAAATGGCAGTTAAAATAAGACTTAGAAGAATGGGTGCTAAGAAAGCTCCTTTTTACCGTATAGTCGTTGCTGATTCAAGATACCCCAGAAACGGAAGATTCATAGAAGAGATCGGTTATTACGATCCTACTAAGGAACCGTCGGTTATCTCTGTAGATGCAGAAAAGGCTAAGAAGTGGATCGCTAACGGTGCACAGCCTACAGATACAGTAAAGACTATCCTTAAAAACAGCGGTGCGCTTTGAGTTATGACACTTTAAGACACAGACATAATCCGCAGCCGGAGGGCAGATGAATGCAAAATGCACCTGTTTTGCGGTAAGAAATGCGGACATGGGATAATGATAGAAAGGCAGGAGATCTCTCCCGCCTGCTATAATGTCCTTTTGGAGGTAGCTTTTTAATGAAAGAATTATTATATGCGATCACTGAAGATCTTGTTGAAGATAAGGCTTCTATAAAGATCGTTGAGGATGAACCGAATGAAGAAGGCGTTATCGTCTTTCATCTGAGCGTTGCTCCCGATGATATGGGAAGAGTGATCGGCAAGCAGGGAAGGATAGCTAAGGCTATCCGCACGATAATGCGTGCAGGCGCTGCTAAAAACAACTTGAAGGTCGCAGTTGAGATCGATTAAGGCTAATGCCTTTGAATGGACTTGGATCGTACCCCGTGCGGGGTGATTTGAGTCCTGTATTTTTTTAAGGAGATAAAACTTTTGAAGGATTATTTGGAAACCGGAAAGATAGTAAATATCCACGGACTTAAAGGCGAAGTCAAGATAATGCCGTGGAGCGATAGTCCACAGTTTCTCTGTGGATTTGAAAAGGTTTTTATTGGAAGAGATAAAAAACAGTTTGATATTGAATACGCAAGAGTACACAAGAATATGGTGCTTGCAAAGCTTTCGGGCATAGATACTCCCGAAGCCGCAAACAGTCTTAGGAACAGTGTGGTCTATATAGACCGTGATGATACGGAGCTTGACGAGGGAACATATTTTATAGCAGACCTTATAGGGCTTGAAATGAAAGATGCGGAAAACGGCAGAATTTACGGCACTGTAAAAGATGTTTTTCAGACTGGTGCGAATGATGTATATGAGATAGAAAAGGACGGAAAAAAATACTATGTTCCTGCAATACCACAGGTCATAGCCGATACTGATATAGAAAACAAGGTCATATTGATACGTCCTTTGGAGGGACTTTTCGATGAGGATTGATATTGCTACCCTTTTTCCTGAAATGATGGAGAGCATTCTTTCGGAAAGCATTGTCGGAAGGGCAAGAAAAAAAGGAGCTATTGAGATAGTATGTCATCAGATACGTGACTATACAAACGATAAGCACCGCAGGGTGGACGATATACCATACGGCGGAGGCATGGGTATGGTCATGCAGGCTGACCCGATATACAACTGCTATAAGGCAATATGTGAACAGATAGGCTGCAAGCCGCATACCATATATATGTCCCCTAAAGGTACAGTATTCAGCCAGAAAAAGGCTATAGAGCTGTCAAAACTTGATAATATACTGCTCCTTTGCGGACACTATGAGGGCGTAGACCAGCGGATACTTGATAAAATCGTTGATGAGGAAATATCTATCGGCGATTATGTCCTTACAGGCGGAGAGCTTCCGGCGGCAGTCGTGACTGATGCTGTTGCGAGAATGTGCAGCGGTGTGCTTTCAAGCGACGAATGCTTTGAGGAGGAAAGCCATTTCAGAGGGCTTCTTGAATATCCTCAGTATACACGTCCGGAGATATGGGAAAATGAAGCAGTTCCGCCGGTTCTGCTTTCGGGGCATCATAAAAATATAGCCGACTGGAGAATGCAGCAAAGTTTGGAGATCACCCGCATAAAGCGTCCTGATATGTATGAAAAATACAAAAAAGAACATGGCGAATGATACAAGGAATAATGATTTTTATTGTATAAAATCTACACAAATAATTGTTGAGAGTTGTGCAGACAGTAAAACGCCGATATTGACGAAAAAACGTTAGTTATAATAAACAAATATTGCGGCATTTAAAATTTCAATATTAATTAAAGCGTAGAATTTTCTGGCTTTTACCCAATTTAGTATAAATTTGTCATTGACTACTTGCAAAATAGACTGTATAATTTATATCAGCAGAGTACAAATATAAAAGCAAACGGCGGAAGGGATAATTTTCCGTTGAGTAATCAAAGATAGGAGAGTTGTTATGTTTGTTAAAGATGTAATGGTCAAGAATCAGGTTGGTCTTCACGCAAGACCTGCAACATTTTTTATCCAGAAGGCTAATGAGTTCAAGTCATCTATCTGGATCGAAAAGGAAGAAAGAAGAGTAAATGCCAAGAGCCTTCTCGGTATCCTCTCACTCGGGATCGTTGGCGGCACTGACATAAGAGTCATTGCTGATGGTGCTGATGAGCAGCAGGCAGTTGACGCACTTGTAGAGCTTGTTGAAAGCGGTTTCAGCAACGAGAAGTAATTTTGATTTTACAATGTTCACTTTAAACAGCGCTGTGCTTTTTATGGCACGGCGCTGTTTTGTACTTTAAATGGCTCAGTGACCGCCGGAGATGCGGCTCTCACTATACATATTTTCACAGAATATCCCAAAGCCTTTTTCAGGGTCGTTTACGAGAACATGAGTGACTGCGCCGACAAGCATACCGTTTTGTATGATAGGACTTCCGCTCATACCCTGAACGATACCGCCGGTCTTATCTATAAGTTCCTGGTCGGTCACACGTATGACCATATTCTTGCCGTCACTGTCTGAAGGGTCGATGTCTTCAATTTCGATAGTATATTCTTTTACACCGTCTTTGCCTACAGTTGTTCTTATAACGGCAGGACCTGTTTCTACCTCCTGCTTCAGCGCCATGGGCAGAGGCTCTGTATCAGGAAGAGTGAACTGTTCTCCGAATACGCCGCAGCTGCTGTTTTTGCGTATAAGCCCTGATGACAGTCCGGAGCAGAAGCTACCATGAAGTTCACCAGGACAGCCGGATGTCCCCTTTATGACCTGATTGATATTGACATCAGCGGTCTCACCACTTGATATGGGTATCATTTCTCCGGTGTCGCTGTCGCATACAGGATGACCTAACCCCCCGAAACGGCAGGTCTCAGGTTCATAGAATGTCATAGTGCCTATACCGGCGGTGCTGTCACGCACCCATATACCGGCTTTGAAGCAGCCGTCTTTCCGGCTCATCACCGGTTTCAGCAGAGCGGCTTTTTTCTTTTCATCACGGACATATATGATATCGACAGCCGCACCGTCCGAATCGGATATTATTTTCTGGAGCTGTGCATTCTCGCTTATAGGAAAACCATTTGCGTAAAGGATCATATCGCCCTTTTCAAGCCCGCATTCGCCGGCAGGGTCTTCCATGCCTTTTTCTGTGCTGACAGCGCCGGTATCGACTATCATCACGCCTTGCATAAGAAGTTTTATGCCGAAAGGCTCACCGCCGGGTATCAGCTTTGGTCTTTCTATAGTGCAGAGTTCAACGCTTTTTACCGGTATCATCCCGAAAAGTCGGAGGTCGGCTCTTTGACTTGGATAAGGCGTTCCGGAAAATGCCGAAACAGCGCTTTCTCTCTTTACGGCATCTATCTCGAATACAGTCGAAAGGTCAAGCCCTCCTCCGCTTTCAACATAAAAACTGTCGGGCAGATTCATCGAATAATACCCTGAAACAGCACAGATGTTCAGGATAAACATTATTACCGCAGCGGTAATGGATTTTATCGGTCTTTTCATTTTTTTGTCCTTTCTTTTTTGTCGCTGTGTGGCAGTATGCTGAAAGCTTCTGTCACATTAATAATATTGTCAGAGATATGACGGTTTATCAGAACAATTTTTTGACTGATTATATGGATTTTTTTCTTGTATACCGAAGTCTCACTATCTGAAAATAATCAAATCCCATACAAATAATTTAGTTTTGTCGAACGCCCACGAAAAATAGAACAAAATTTATTAGCGAGTTTACATTTTGTTCTGATTTTCATTTTAAATCGCCATTTTTTGCTATTGCCAATAATTGTGGTATATGTTAAAATAATCCGGTAGAAAAAATAAGGAGGTAGAACAAATTGATTAACAAGATCAAGGTATTGATCGGAGACGACAGCGTAGAATATGGAGTAGCCTGTGCAAGCACACTTCGCAGCATGGGTATGTATGCAGTGACAAGACCGAAGGACGGAGGGGTATTGTTTGAGACTATAAAAAATGACAGCCCCGATGTAGTGATAGTTGATGCTATCCTCCCCGGAATGGATGCGATAGAGCTTATAAAGAGATCACGCTCTGTCAGCGGTAAAAAGCCGGAATTTATTGTCACTTCCTCCTATGACAATCCCTTTGTAGAAAGACAGATAATGCAAAGCGGAGCGGCTTATTTTATGCTGAAGCCCTTTGATATCAACGCTTTAGGAGACAGAATAACGGCGCTGATACAGGGCGGATCCGATGAAAACACGCCCGAAAGTGAAGAAGACATGGAGGTAATGGTCACGGAAGTGATACATCAGCTCGGTGTTCCGGCACACATAAAGGGCTATTATTATCTGAGAGATGCTATAATGGCATCGCTCGAAAACAGAGAACTTCTCGAAAGCGTTACAAAAATGCTCTATCCGACAGTTGCGAAAAAATTTTCTACCACTTCGTCAAGAGTTGAAAGAGCTATAAGACACGCTATAGAGATAGCATGGGACAGAGGAAATGTAGATGTGCTCAATTCGTTTTTCGGGTATACTGTTAATACCGGAAAGGGAAAGCCTACAAATTCTGAGTTCATATCGCTCATAACCGATAAGCTGAGGCTCCAGCGCAAGCAGAAAAGCAGTGCCGGCGGACACAGAATGCTGAGCAGCAGGTGATTTTTTAAAGCTATGCGCTTCAGTGAGGATGATAAGACATACACTGCGGATATGAGCAGAAAACACTTGTAATATTCTTTGAAATGTGTTAATATTATTATTAGCATATTAAAGACGGTATATACGTCTTTTTGAAAGGATATGATGATAATGAGCTTTAAAAAAACAGAAATAATTTCCGGAGATTTTGATGCGTATAAGCTTATCGGCGAAGATTGGCTTCTTGTTACGGCAGGCAGCACCGATAATTATAATACAATGACTGCATCATGGGGACAGACAGGAGTTCTATGGAACAAGAAAGTCATGACGGTTTATATAAGACCCAACAGAAAGACCTATGAGTTTATCGAGGATAATGAGTATTTTACTGTTTCATGCTTTGGCGGTGAATGCAGAGAAATACTGAATTTCTGCGGCACTCATTCCGGAAGAGACTGTGACAAGGCTAAGGAAACGGGACTTGTACCTGCGGACATAGAAGGAAATGCTGCTTTTGAACAGGCAAGCAAGGTATTTCTTTGCAAAAAACTGTACATACAGGACATGACTGATGACTGCTTTATCGACAAGTCTTTGCTCAAATTCTACGGCGATGCTGAAACACCTCACCACAGAATGTATGTCGGCGAGATAATCGGCGTATACGAAAAAGAATGATCTTCAAAACGGTATTCCATTTTTGGAATGCCGTTTTTTGCTCGCCCGCCGCAAAGCAGAATGCGCCAGCATTATTCGGGCTGTCGAGGTCGCCGGCCCCTACAAAAATAGCAATACCCATTTACTTTTGCGATGCTTTTCTTTGCAAGCGTTTCTTTGTGCATACAAATAAATGCTGAGAAATTTCATAGCTTTTTTCAAGAAGCTGCCTGTCGGGAATTAAAATGTATAACAAAATTAAAAGCGAAAGGGCGACTGTCCTGCCGGGGTCACTCGGCAAAAAAATCAGAATTACTCTAATTCATAATAAACGTCTGATCAGGGTTCAAACTCACTGCCGAAAAGCATAAGCAGACAGATTTGATTTTATGCTTTGATTACAATTTGCCTTTAAAAACATCAAGTTACAGATCCACTTTTGCGATGCTTTTCAGAAAACCATTAAAACTGTAATTAGACTAAAGCAAGTCGAGGTCTTCTTAATGGGTACGCAGTATAGAAGACGTATTTCTTAACATTTTTTCTTTGGCTTACTTTCTTTGGCGAAAGCACAAAGAAAGTAAGTGCTTTTCTTTGCAAGCATTTCTTTGTGCATACAAAGAAATGCTGAGAAATACTTTTTTAAAAAACGGTACATTGTTTTCAAAACAATGTTTATTTATACAAATATACACTCATTATGTATATTCGATGTATAAAATTACATTATATACATCGAAACAGTGAATATTTATGCGAAAAACCCTTGACATTTACAAAAAAAGGTGTATAATAAGAGTAACGAATTTAAAACGGAGGTACAAAACCATGAATCATGCTGCAGTAAAGAAGGATATAAAAAAGGTCGTTCTCGCATATTCGGGAGGCCTTGATACATCTATCATAATCCCGTGGCTCAAGGAAAACTACAACAATTGTGAAGTTATCGCTGTTTCAGGAGACGTAGGTCAGGCAAGCGAGCTTGAGGGTCTTGAAGAAAAGGCTCTTAAAACAGGTGCTTCAAAACTTTACATCGAACATCTCACAGAAGAATTTATAAGAGACTATGTTTTCCCGACAGTACAGGCTGGTGCTATCTATGAAAACAGATATATGCTCGGAACATCTTTTGCACGTCCTATAATCGCAAAGAGAATAGCTGAGATCGCTATAAAAGAAGGCGCTGACGCTATTTGCCACGGCTGTACAGGAAAGGGCAACGACCAGGTAAGATTTGAGCTTGCTATAAAGGCTTTTGCTCCTGATATGCCTATAATCGCTCCATGGAGAGTATGGGATCTTAAATCAAGAGATGAAGAGATAGATTACGCAGAGGCACATAATATCCCTCTTAAAATAAACCGTGAAACAAACTATTCAAAGGATAAGAACATCTGGCACCTTTCACATGAAGGTCTTGATCTTGAAGATCCGGCAAATGAGCCGCAGTATGAAAAGGAAGGCTTCCTTGAAATGGGAGTATCGCCCATAATGGCTCCCGACAAGCCTACTTATGTTACTATCCACTTTGAAAAGGGCGTTCCTACAGCTATCGACGGCAAGGAAATGGGTCCTGTCGAGATAGTTGAGACATTAAATAAGCTCGGCGGCGAGAACGGAATCGGTCTTGCAGATCTCGTTGAGAACCGTCTTGTAGGAATGAAGTCAAGAGGTGTTTATGAGACACCCGGCGGCGCTATCCTTTATCACGCTCATGAAGTGCTTGAAACTATCACTATAGACAAAGAAACTGCAAGAATGAAGCAGTATATCGGCATAAAGTTCGCTGATATAGTTTACAACGGTCAGTGGTATACACCTCTCCGTGAAGCACTCAGCGCTTTTGTAACAGAGACACAGAAGACTGTTACAGGTGATGTAAAGCTCAAGCTCTACAAGGGCAATATCATTAATGCCGGCGTTACTTCACCATACACTCTTTATGATGAAGAAGTTGCAACATTCGATGAAGACGATGTTTACGATCAGGCAGACAGCGCAGGCTTTATCAATCTTTTCGGACTTCCGATAAAGGTCAAGGCTAAGCTCGATCAGAAGAGAAACAATAAATAATCAATAAAAAACAGTATAACGGGCGGACATCTTTCTGTTCGCCCGTAATAAATTTACTGCACCGAAAGGGGACGGCATATGTCAGATAAAATGTGGGCAGGAAGGTTCTCAAAGGAAGTTGATGAAACTGTAAACGCTTTCAATTCGTCAATTGCCTTTGACGGCGTTATGTACCGCCATGATATAAAGGGAAGCATCGCTCATGCGGATATGCTGGGCAAATGCGGCATAATAACGGCTGATGACAGTAAGGCTATACAGGAAGGTCTTTCCGGTATACTTTCGGATATCGACTCAGGCAAGCTTTCGCTCGATATGACTGCTGAGGATATCCATATGTTTATCGAGGCTGAGCTTACAAAGAGACTGGGCGATGTCGGAAAGAGACTTCACACGTCAAGATCAAGAAACGATCAGGTAGCACTCGATGTAAGGCTTTATCTGAGAGATGAGGCGGCACAGACGAGAAACCTTGTAACGGAGCTTATAAAAACACTTATAGATATCGCAAAGGAACATACCGAAACGGTAATGCCGGGTTATACACATCTTCAGAGAGCACAGCCAATAACATTTGCACATCATGTTATGGCTTATGTATGGATGCTCATGCGTGACTGTGGAAGACTTGACGATGCGGTAAAGAGAATGAATGAATGTCCTTTGGGAAGCTGTGCGCTTGCTGGGACTACTTACAAGATAGACAGAGATATGACAGCAAAGGCTCTGGGCTTTGACAAGGCTATGGAAAACAGTCTTGACGGAGTATCCGACAGAGATTTCTGTGTAGAGCTTGGCTGTGCAGTATCGCTTATAATGACACATCTTTCGAGATTTTCTGAAGAAGTTATAATGTGGTGTTCGTGGGAATTCAAATTTGCGGAGCTTGATGATGCTTATGCTACAGGCTCGTCGATAATGCCGCAGAAGAAAAATCCTGATGTAACAGAGCTTATAAGAGGAAAAACAGGAAGAGTAAACGGCGATCTTATGACGCTTCTTTCGATGCTCAAAGGCTTGCCGCTTGCATACAACAAGGATATGCAGGAAGATAAGGAAGCGATATTTGATGCTTTTGACACGGTAAAGCTTTGCCTTAAAACGTTTATCCCTATGATGAAGACTATGAGAGTAAATAAGGATAAGATGAGGGCGGCTGCCGCAGGCGGATTTATAAATGCTACCGATTGTGCGGATTATCTTGTAAAGAAAGGTATGCCTTTCCTTGACGCTTATAAGATAACGGGAAGACTTGTTGCAGAGTGTATAGATAAAGGTCTTACGCTCGAAACCCTGCCGCTTGAAAGCTATAAGGCTTTGTCTGAGCTTTTTACAGATGATGTTTATACAGCAATATCGCTCGACACCTGTGTTTCGGAGAGAAAGTCGTTCGGCGGTCCTGCTCCGGAACGTGTGAAAGAGCAGATAAAAAATGCCGAAAATGCACTTGCGGCACTTGAAGGTAAATAAGCATGGATCCTAAGCTTTTTAGATTTGTTGTGCTCATGACGTTTATAACCGTGTTCGTATGGATAGGCGGCGAGGTCGTGATAGTTGCTTTGTTAAAACTTGGAACGCTCCCGTCGATAATCTGGACGACATTCATGATAGGTTCGCTTTTGGTGATAAATATAGCAAGAGCACTTAAAGACGATGATGACCAGAACAAGAGAAACTGGTAAAAAGAGGAGAAATGGAAAATGTCAGTAAAGGTATATATAGACGGTCAGGAAGGAACTACCGGTCTTAAAATATTGGAACGCTTTGAGGGAAGAGATGATATAGAGCTTCTCAAAATTTCCGAGGAAAAGAGAAAAGACCCGGAAGAAAGAAAAAAATTCATAAACAGTTCGGACTATACATTTCTGTGTCTTCCTGATGCAGCAGCCAGAGAGGCTGTATCATTTGCGGAAAATGAAAATGTAAGGATAATAGATGCGTCTACAGCGCACAGAACGCTCCCTGACTGGGCATACGGTTTTCCGGAATTGTCACCCGAACACAGAGAAAAGATAAAGAATTCAAAAAGAGTAGCCGTTCCGGGCTGCTATGCGAGCGGTTTCATTTCGATAGTTTATCCGCTCATAAAAAGAGGCATTATCCCGGCATCATATCCTGTTTTTGCGTATGCAACATCAGGCTACAGCGGTGCGGGCAAAAAGGCTATCGCAGCATATGAAAGTGATGAAAAGCCTTTCGAGCTTTTAAGCCCTAGCCAGTATGCACTCAACATGGATCATAAGCATCTTCCGGAGATGCAGAAAATATCAGGGCTTGAGAATAAGCCTATGTTCAACCCGATAGTTGACAATTATTTCAGCGGTATGGTAGTTTCCGTTCCGCTTCAGTCAGCCATTCTGGGAAGCAAGCTCTCTCCCGAAAAGATAAGAGAGGCGCTTTTTGAAAATTACGGAGATTCAAATTTTGTAGAAGTAAAACCTGCCGGTACGGAAGCACTTGACGGAAAATTCCTTGATTCAAACGCTTTGAGCGGTACAAATAAAATGGAACTGTTCGTCTTTGGTAATGAAGATCAGGTGCTTGTATGCTCAAGACTCGATAATCTTGGAAAAGGTGCATCGGGTGCGGCTGTACAGTGCCTTAACATCATGATGGGTATTGATGAAACGACAGGTTTAGTCTGATACATCTGGTAAAAGGATAATATTATGATAAGTAAAACTGATTTTGATGGATTTGAATATACAGACGGCGGTGTTTGTGCGGCACCGGGCTTCAAGGCTTGGGGCGTACACTGCGGACTTACTCATGCCGGAGCAATAGACAGCGGAGACAAGAATGACCTTGCGGTGATAGTTTCTGACTGTGAATGCTCTGCGGCGGCGGTATACACCACAAATAAGGTGAAAGGTGCGCCTATACAGGTCACAAGAGAGAATATCGCTGACGGAAGGGCGAGAGGCGTTGTAGTGAATTCGGTAAATGCAAACACATGTAATGCTGACGGCGTTGAAAAAGCAAGGAAAATGTGCGAGCTTGCAGCAGAAAATACAGGACTTTCAGCTTCTGATTTTATCGTTGCATCTACAGGCGTTATCGGTCAGCCGCTCCCTATAGAGCCTATTGCAAAGGGAATGCCGGAGGTATGCAAAAATTTAAGCTATGATGGCAATGATGAGGCCTGTGAAGCTATAATGACTACTGATACAATGAAAAAGGAAGTCGCTGTAAAGTTTGAGCTTGGCGGAAAGACCTGTACTATGGGCGGTATGCTCAAAGGAAGCGGCATGATACACCCGAATATGGCAACGACTTTAAGCTTTATCACTACCGATGTGAATATATCACATGAGTGTTTAAGGCACGCATTGAGCGATATAATAAAAAATACTCTCAATATGGTGAGCGTTGACGGCGATACATCTACGAACGATATGTGCTGTGTCATGGCAAACGGCATGGCTGGAAACGAAAGGATAACAAAAGAGGGCAAGGATTTCTCTCAGTTTGAGAATGCTCTTTTTGTAGTGCTTTTGAATCTTTCGAGAATGATGGCAAGGGACGGCGAAGGCGCTACAAAGCTTATCGAATGTGTATGTTCAGGTGCAGACAGCGAAAGGGCAGCAAAGATAGTTGCAAAATCCGTTATAACGTCAAGCCTTTTCAAGGCGGCTGTATTCGGAGAGGACGCAAACTGGGGACGTATACTTTGTGCGGTAGGATATGCAGATGCAGATTTTGATATACAGCAGGTAGATGTTGATATATCATCAAAGGCAGGAAAGATCCCGGTATGCAGGTCGGGCGCCGGAGTTGAATTCTCGGAGGAGGAAGCAAAGAAGATACTTTCCGAGGAAGAGATAACGATACTTGTATCAATTGGTAACGGAGAGTTCCGTGCGGCGGCATGGGGCTGTGACCTTACATATGATTACGTTAAAATAAACGGGGATTACAGAAGCTGATTGGAGAAATGAAAATGGAGATTTCAAACAGTATACGTTCAAGAGTACTTATAGACGCTCTTCCGTATATACAAAAATATAATGATAAGATCGTTGTTGTGAAGTACGGCGGAAACGCCATGACTAACGAGGAGCTTAAAGAAGCAGTCATGAGCGATATAGTGCTTCTTTCACTTGTGGGAATAAGAGTAGTACTTGTTCACGGCGGCGGTCCGGAAATAAATGATATGCTCGGAAGACTTGGCATAGAAAGCAAGTTTATCGGCGGACTCAGATATACCGACAAGGAAACTGTCGATGTTGTAAAAATGGTCCTTGCCGGAAAGGTGAACAAGGAACTTGTGGCACATCTTGCAGAACATGGCGGAAATGCAGTTGGTCTTTGCGGCATAGACGGCAAAATGATAACCGCCGACAGAGCCGAAGGCGAAAACGGTGAGGATCTTGGATATGTCGGAAACATCACTAAGGTGAACATAAAGCCTATAACCGATTCTTTGAATAACGGTTTTATCCCTGTTATCGCTACTGTTGCCTGCGGCGAGGACGGAACTACATATAACATCAACGCTGATACTGCGGCATCGAGAATAGCAGCGGAGCTTGGCGCAGAAAATCTTATCCTTATGACCGATATCGCAGGTCTTATGAGAAACAAAGATGACCCGTCAACGCTGATACCGTTTGTGAATGTAAGTGAAGTACCATTCATGAAGAGACAGGGAATAATCTCGGGCGGAATGATACCTAAGATAGACTGCTGTGTTGAAGCGGTCAGAAGAGGCGTTAAAAAGACTTCTATCATAGACGGACGCATACCGCACTCGATACTTATAGAGATACTTTCAAACGAAGGTATCGGAACACAGTTCAAATGAAGCTGTTAGCAGTACTTGCGGTGATATATCCGCTGATAATAGCATTTATTCTTATTCTCATAGGAGTACTTCTTCATCTGAGACGTACAAAAATGGGTATAAATACAACGGGAGTCGTAGTCGGTACGGCTAAGATCGCAAAGAAAATGACAAAGCTCAAAATGAGCGTTGAAGCCCCCGTCGTAAGGTATACGGTAAAGGGGCGTGAATATACCTGTACCGCATCGAAATTTCGCATGGACAGTACACAGACTTATTACAAGGGTGAGGTAATAGACATAAGGGTGAATAAAAAAGATCCCCATAAGTTTGAGCCTTTGGAAAGCGGCAGTACAGCTGAAAAACTTCTTATAACGGGCGGTGTGTTTATCATCATCGCTTTTGGTGCGGTCTATATAAAATATCGTAACATATTTTCCTGACAGTTAAAATGTCGGGAGCAAGGGAGCGAATTTAATGACAACTATAGAAAAATTCAATAACAGCGTTATGCATACCTACGGACGCTTTGATGTTGTATTTGAAAAAGGCGGAAACAGGGAGTGCATCGACGAAAACGGAAAAGAATATATCGACTTCGGAAGCGGCATCGGTACAAATTCTCTCGGTTATTGCGATGAAAAATGGGCTGACGCAGTTTGCGCTCAGGTAAGGACATTGCAGCATAGCTCAAATTACTACTACACAAAGGTCCAGGCAGATTTCGCCGACAGACTTTGTAATATAGCAGGATACAAGTCTGTTTTCTTCTGTAACAGCGGCGCTGAGGCAAACGAGTGTGCAATAAAGGTGGCAAGGAAGTACAGCTTTGATAAATACGGCAAGGGCAGACATACCATAATAACCCTTGTTAATTCCTTCCACGGTAGGACGTTGGCTACTCTCTCCGCAACAGGTCAGGATGTATTCCACAATTACTTCTTTCCGTTCCTTGAAGGTTTCGTAAATGTTACCGCAAACGATATCGCAGACCTTAAAGAAAAGCTCGAAGATAAAACGGTATGTGCGGTAATGCTTGAGTACGTACAGGGAGAGGGCGGCGTTAATGCCCTCAATAAGGAATTTGTCGATGCAGTATACGATCTCTGCGCTGAAAAGGATATCCTCGTTATCGCTGATGAGGTTCAGACAGGCGTAGGACGTACAGGCAAATTCCTTGCAGGAGACCACTTCGGCAGAAAGGCTGATGTTACTACACTTGCAAAGGGTATCGCAGGCGGCGTTCCTATGGGTGCGTGCCTTGTGAATGAAAAGTGCAGCGGAGTCCTTACAGCAGGTACTCACGGCTCAACATTCGGCGGCAACCCTATCGCTTGTGCAGGCGGTCTCGCAGTACTCGACAGGATCGAAAGCAATGGATTCCTTGATGAAGTAGGAAAAAAAGCGGAGTTTATCAAGAATGAACTCGTAAAATGCAGTGAAGTAAAAGCAGTGAGCGGTCTGGGACTTATGATCGGAATAACCCTTAAAAACAAAGACGCTCATGATGTAGCACAGAAAGCTCTTGAAAGGGGGTTGCTTGTGCTGACAGCAAAGGAGAAAGTCAGACTTCTCCCTCCGCTTACTATTTCTTATGATGAACTGAAGGACGGACTGAAAATTCTGATAGAGATACTGGAGGAATGAGCATGGAGATACAAGTTGCAGGTAAAAACGGTAAATACACTGTTGTAGACAAAAACGGTAAACTCCTATATCATGTAAAGAAAAAGGGTTTCGGCGCTAAATTCATTCTCTTGGATGTAAATAATTACAATCTCTATACGCTTGTTCAGACAGGAAGCTCGAAAAGCCCTACATTTACTATCATTCTCAATGATAATGTTTTTATGACGTTGGAATGTACGTCAATGTATCTTGACCCTTCGTTCAAAGTCAGACATAAGACCATGAACTTTGAAATAAACAGCAAGAACAGAAAGGATTTTGAGATAATCCTTGACGGGAAACAAGTTGGAACGATACAAACGCTTGTAGCTGTTACGGGTGACCTGCAATATCACATAGAGGTGGAGAATACAGCGTTCGATGACTATATACCACTGTTTGCTGTCGCAATAGACAGAGCCTTTGGTGAAATGAATAAATAATTGTAAATAATGAAAGGACAAATTTGACATGAAGCACTTACTTAAAATGCTTGATCTCAGCACAGAGGAGATCATTGATATACTTAACCTTGCAGACCAGCTCAAGTATGAACTCAAGCACGGTATCCCACACCCACACCTCAAGGGAAAGACTCTCGGAATGATATTCCAGAAGGCTTCAACACGTACAAGAGTATCCTTTGAGACAGGTATGTATCAGCTTGGCGGATATCCGCTCTTCCTCTCATCAAATGATCTCCAGATCGGTCGTGGAGAGCCTGTACAGGATACAGCAAGAGTTCTTTCACGTTACCTTGACGGTATCATGATCCGTACATTCGAGCAGAAGGAAGTAGAGGATCTCGCTCAGTACGGCTCTATCCCGATAATCAATGGTCTTACAGACTTCTGTCACCCTTGTCAGGTGCTTGCTGACCTCATGACTATCCGTGAGTTCAAGGGCAGCTTTGACGGTCTGAAGATGTGCTTCATCGGCGACGGAAATAATATGGCTAAT
>CADBQZ010000272.1 GCA_902796865.1 uncultured Ruminococcus sp.
ATCGGCAAGTGTCGATGTTCCTGTATAAAGTCTCAGTGCGCCTGATGAAAGCTCTGCTGCGCCGTTTGCAAGTGTTTCAAGACCTCTGTCCAAAGCGCCTGCGCCGTTCTGAAGAGCGCTGAAACCTGATGAGAGAGCCGAGCCGCCGTCAGCTATCTGAGCCATTCCATCGTAAAGTGATTTTGAACCTGATGAAAGCTGTACCATTCCGCCTGAAAGAGTTTTGCTTCCTTCGGCAAGTGTTCCAAGACCTGAATCAAGTGCGGCAGTTCCGTCGTAAAGTGTCTTTGCACCGGTGTTAAGGGAGCCGGCACCTGTAGATAACTGACCAAGACCGCTGTTAAGATCAGATGCACCCTGTGAAAGCTGACCGATACCTCCGCTTAAAGCATCAACGCCTTCTGCAAGAGTATTTCCGCCTTCTGAAAGCTTTCCTAAACCGCCGCTTAGATCAGATACACCTTTTGCAAGGGTCTGACCGCCGACAGCGAGCTGCTGTGTAGAATCTGAAAGCTGTGATGCTCCGGCTGCAAGTGCTTCTCCGCCTTTATCGAGTGTATCAAGACCTGTCTTTAAAGCGGAAGCTCCTGTCTGGGCTTCAACAAGACCGTCTGCAAGTTCATTTGCACCGCCGCTCAGATCAGATATGCCTTTTGAAATAATTTCAGCGCCCTTTTTCAAAGCACCATCTTCTTTCATGGAATCAGCTATCTTTTCCTGACCTGCAATTGTCTGTTCAAGTGTTCCTATCGCTATTGCAAGTTCCTCTGACGGAGCCTGCTGATATGCTGCTTCTAATGCTGCAAGAACCTGTTTGTTTGCGGCTATTGTAGTATCAAGTCCTTCGCCGGCCTCTGTGATGCCTGCTGAGAGTTCATCTGCACCGCCGCTTAGCTGTTCCGAGCCTTTTGCAAGCTTATCAGCGCCTGTTTTTGCAGCAGTTATACCGTCAGAAAGCTGTCCTGCGCCTGCATTTGCATCTGATATACCGCCTGAGAGCTTTTCTGCTGAATCTGCGAGTGTGTCTGCACCCTGAGAGAGCTGCTGAGCACCGCCTGAAAGTTCCGAAGCGCCGCTGTTTAATGAATCAGCTCCTGCTGCTGCATCGTTAAGACCGCTGCTGAGTTCACCGGCACCTTTTGAAAGGTCTGTTGTACCGCCTTGTACCTGTGAAAATCCTGCAACAAGTTTATCTGAACCTGTCTTTGCATCGTCAAGTCCTTTTGCAAGCTGTCCTGCACCGTTTGAAAGATCAAGAGCACCTGATTTTAATTTAGCAGCACCTGTCTTTGCATCCGATGCTCCGGCAGTAAGTTTATCTGCACCTGCTTTGGCAGAGCTTATGCCGTCAGCAAGCGCTTTAGCGCCGCTCTTAGCTGTATTTACTGCATCTATAAGTGTCTGTGCTCCGCTTCCGGCTGTGTTAAGACCTTCGCTTAACTGGTCAGCACCGTTCTTTGCATCGGCAGCGCCGTCTGAAAGCTGTTCTGCGCCGTCTGAAAGAGCGCCTGCACCGCTGCGGAGTTCTTCAGAACCGCTGTCGAGTGAAGAAGCACCATCAGATAATTCTCCTGCACCGCTTGAAAGTTCAGATACACCGCTGTCTAATTTTCCTGCACCGCTTGAAAGCTCTGAAAGACCGTCGTAAAGCTGCTTTGTACCGTCAACAAGCTGATTTGTTGCATTTGTAAGATCGGTAAGCTTTCCTTTAAGTTCGTCTATAGTGGAGATGTCGTCGAAATCAAACTGTGAGAATATATCATTTGATACGACCGTTGCCGATGTTTTCATAGAAAAATTTTCAGCATCAGCAGTTACTTCAAAGTATTCAGGGATCTTGATACCGGTATCGCCTAATTCTTCAAGTCCTACTGTATCCATTCCGATACTTTCAGATAATCCTGGAAATCCAAGACCTATAACTATCTGTCTGTTGCCGTCAGAAATAACTTTTCCGTTTGTTACTTCGACATTGCTGAATACTTCTGAATCAAATATAGCAGCGCTTGCTACCATAAAAGGTACGCTTATATTAACATTTTTTCCGCCGATCTTCTTTGAGATCTTCTGGTTGTTCGTGTAATCCCAGCGTATTTTTACTTTTCCTGATTTTCCTTTCAATTCGTCTAAAGAAGTTTCTTTACCGTCAAGAAAATATGTCATTTTTACGTCAACAGGAAGCTTTTCCTCAGAAGTTCCTTTGTAGTATATATCAGAACCCTGTGCTGCCCATGTCAGTCCGTTTCCTGACTGACTGTAAGTTTCGTCGCCCTTTACATTTTCAATGCCATTAAGATTTGAAACATCGTCTATTGTTGCTGCTGAACCGCCGTTTTTGAGCCAGTCAGAAACGATTATAGATTTTACTGATGAATCGCCTTTGCAAAGAACATATACGGTTTCTTCCTTGTATGGTTCATTGCTGTTTTCAGATTTTTCTGATGCTCCTGTTTTAGCTGAAACAGTATTTTTTGCAATAGCCGGTATACCCGATACAGCAGTTATAAGTGTAAGGCTCATGCAGAAAGCGATGAGTTTTTTGTAATTTTTCATGATAAAACACTCCTCTAATTTATTTCAAAATTTCTTTTAAGCATTATCTATACCGGTGTCGGAAAAACCGGAATCCCCATTTTGAGATACGCTGCTGTCAGCTGAAACGGCAGCAGACTGTTTCTTATCTTTTTTCGGCAGGAAGCCCATTGATGTATGGATTATTACCTTGTCAAGCAGCATAAGCAGTGCCGGAAGGACAGTTGCTACGACTACCATTGAGATCAGCGCACCTCTTGCAAGAAGCATACACAATGTTGAGATCATTCCTATTTTAGAATAGAAGCCTATACCTATAGTTGCCGCAAAGAATCCGAGTGCCGAAACTACTATTGACGGAAGCGATGCTTTCAGTGCTTTAGATACAGATTCTTTCTTATCAGCTCCTCTTGAACGTTCTCGCTGATACCTTGTTGTCATTAGTATAGCGTAATCGACCGTAGAACCGAGCTGTATAGTACCGACAACTATAGATGCTATGAATGGAAGGGTAGTGCCGGTGAAATATGACACTCCGACGTTTATTATGATAGCAAGTTCTATCGTTGCCGTAAGTATTATCGGTACCGTTATAGATTTGAAAGTTACAAGTATTATAAGGAATACAAGACCTATCGAAACAATAGATACAACATCAAAGTCTTTATTTGTTATCCGTATGAGATCGCTTGTAGCCGGTGCTTCTCCTATCAGCAGGGCATCATCGTCATACTCCTTTATTATATTATTAAGTGTACTTATCTGCTCGTTTACCTCATCAGATGCTACTTTGTAATCGGAGCCGATGAGCATCATCTGCCATTCATTGCCTTTTAATATGCTCTTTATCTTTTCCGGGATTATCTCCTCCGGTATCGTAGGACCTATAAGGCTGTCAAAACTCAGAGCCATTCTTACGCCTTCAACTTCTTTGATCTCATTCGTGAGCTTTCTTGTTTTTTTAGGATCCATATCCGTTTTTATAAGAAGCATATGTGTAGAGTTCATTCCGAAGTTTTCGGACAGCTTTGAGTTGGCGACCACGCTTTCAAGCTCTGCCGGAAGTGTTCCTGCAAGATCGTAATATACATTGTAATTGTTATAACCATAAAATGCCGGGATAAATATCAATGCTCCGAGTATAAGGAACACCGGGAATCTTTTTACGATAAAATCGCCTATCTTATCAAGACTCGGAAGCAATGAGCGATGTGAAAGCTTTTCTATAGGCTTATCAAAAATAAGTATCATTGAAGGAAGTACTGTTACACAGCCTATAACGCCGAATACAACACCCTTTGACATTACTATACCGAGGTCGAGTCCGAGTGTGAAGCTCATAAAGCACATTGCTAAAAATCCGGCAACAGTTGTAAGTGAACTTGATGAGACCGAAACAAATGTATGAGAAATAGCGTGTGCCATAGCTCTTTTGTTATCGCCGTTGAATCGTATCTTTTGCTCCGTATAGCTGTGCCACAGGAATATTGAATAGTCCATAGTGACACCGAGCTGAAGTACCATTGCGAGCGCCTGGGTCAGGAAAGATACCTCTCCGAAGAAATAGTTTGTACCCAGGTTTAGTATTAACGCAACACCTATAGAGAGCATGAAGAATACCGGAAGCAAGAATGATTCCGTTGTAAGTATAAGTACAAGTGTTACAAATATAACTGCAAGCAAAGCATATATAGGAACTTCGGTGTTTGATATGAGTTTCATATCTGCTGTTACTGCTGACATTCCTGCAAGGAAACAGTTGTCTGAGGTTATATCTCTTATTTCCTCGACTGCTGAAAGTGTACGGTCGGCTGAGGTAGTGTCTTCAAAAAAGACCGCCATCATAGTTGAATCGCCTTTGTTAAAAACATCATATAATTTTTCAGGAAGAACTTCCTTTGGTATAGATATATCTGCTATACTGTCATACCAAAGAACGTCAGCAACGCCGTCTACCTTGCTTATTTCTTTCCTCGTTTTAGATACGTCTTCATCGGACATACCGTCGATTATCACGAAAGAAAATCCGCCTTTGCCGAATTCATCCATCATGATGTCCTGACCTATCATAGTGTCAATATCGCCTGGCAGATAGGAGAGTATATCATAGTTTACTCTCGTTCCGAGATAGCCTAAAGCTGACGGTATCATCAGTATTACGGCAATTATCAGTATAGGTATCCGCCATTTTACCACCCATTTGCCAAAATGTATCATAGATTTACTCCTCTCATATTTTTTTCAAGACCATTTTTCATTAATAGAAAACTGTTGAATTTTAAGCACATTTACATTATAATACATTTCAAAAGAAATAGCAATACATAATTTTTTTAAATTTGTATATTATTCAACATATATAAGGATAGTGTATATAGAAAAGCAACTGTATCTAAACAGTTGCTTTTCTGATCTTATATTAATAAAATATGCTGATAAATTTCTTATGCTATCAGGTCTTGCTTAAACGTCCGGTGAAGTCTTTGCCTTCGCCGCCGCCCACATATTCGAGTGCATCGCTGTTGTAACTGAATCTGAAAAGATCCGCAACAATGCCTGGGTTGTTCTTTATATTGATAGAAACTGTAACAGTATCGCCCTGCTTGCCGCTGACATTTGATATCATTATCTGTGGATCAGAGCTGTCATTAAATTTATTTTCGGGAGCTTCGCCGCCTACGATAACAGAACCGTCTATGCAGGTGAAATCTATAGTTTTAGCATCGAAGTTTGAAGCATCAGACCATTCAGCGATGATAGGATAGATACCGTTTGGTGCATCTTCTTTTATCTTGAACTGAGCGGTGAGATATTCTCCGTCAAATACATAATCCTTTTCTTTTGTGATGTCCATCCAGAAAGCTTGCTTGATAGTCTTAGTACCTGTTATTACTTCAAGTCCTGTATCTTTCTTTACATCTGCATTGTTATTGCCGGGATCGGGTGAGGTCTGACCGCTTCCGCCTGATGAATTATTGCTGTTTGAATTGTTATTTCCGCCAGCATTGTTATTTCCGCCAGCGTTGTTGTTGCCGCCAGCATTGTTATTTCCG
>CADBQZ010000273.1 GCA_902796865.1 uncultured Ruminococcus sp.
GTTATCGTAGCTATGGGTTCTGTAAACGATACTATCGAAGAAACAATTGATTACCTCAATGCAAACGGCGGCAAGTACGGTCTTGTAAAGGTAAGACTCTACAGACCTTTCGTAGCTGAAAAGCTCGTAGAAGCTATCCCGGATTCAGTAAAGAGGATCTCTGTACTCGACAGAACAAAGGAACCCGGCTCACTCGGCGAACCGCTCTTCCTCGACGTTGTTGCAGCACTCAAGGATACAAAGTTCAATAACGTTCCTGTATTCTCAGGCAGATACGGTCTTGGTTCTAAGGATACAACTCCTGACCAGATCATCGCTGTATTCAAAAACGACTCAAAGAAGAAGTTCACTATCGGCATCAAGGATGACGTTACAAATCTTTCACTTGAAGCAAACGAAAACCCTGATACAGCTCCGGCAGGTACAACTTCATGTAAATTCTGGGGTCTCGGTTCAGATGGTACTGTTGGTGCTAACAAGAACTCTATCAAGATCATGGGCGACCACACAGACCTCTATGCACAGGCTTACTTTGCATACGACTCGAAAAAATCAGGCGGTGTTACTATCTCACACCTCCGTTTCGGTAAGACACCTATCAAGTCTACATACCTTATCAACAAGGCTGACTTCGTAGCTTGTCACAACCAGAGCTATATCGACAAATACGATATGGTTTCAGATATAAAGCCAGGCGGTACATTCCTTTTCAATACTATCTGGGATATGGAAGGACTTGAAAAGAACCTTCCGGGACAGGTAAAGAGATATATCGCTCAGAACAACATCAATTTCTATACAATAAACGGCGTTAAGCTCGGCGAAGAAACAGGCATGGGCACACGCATCAACACTATCCTCCAGTCAGCATTCTTCAAGCTCGCTAACATCATTCCTTTCGAGGATGCAGTAAAGTACATGAAGGACGCAGCTGAAGCTTCTTACAGCAAGAAGGGTCAGGATGTAGTTGAAAAGAACTGGAAGGCTATCGACGCTGGTCACCAGAACATCACAAAGATCGACGTTCCTGATTCATGGAAGGACGCAGCTGATTCACAGATGGGCATGAAGGCTGTTTCAAGCGGCAACAAGGTCCTTGATGATTATGTAAACAACATCCAGATCCCATGTAACGCTCAGAAGGGTGATACTCTTCCTGTTTCAACATTCAAGGATATGGCTGACGGTACATTCCCACAGGGTTCTGCTGCATTTGAAAAGAGAGGAATCGCTGTTAAGGTTCCTGCATGGGATGCTGCAAAATGTATCCAGTGTAACCAGTGTGCATTCGTTTGTCCTCACGCTGCTATAAGACCTGTTGCTCTCAATGAGCAGGAAGCAGCTAACGCTCCTAAGAGCATGGACACAGCAGATTTCAAGCCTAAGATGGAAGGTATGAAGTTCGCTATGACAGTTTCTGTACTTGACTGTACAGGATGCGGTTCATGTGCTAATGTATGTCCTGAAAAGGTACAGGCTCTCACAATGGTACCGCTCGAATCACAGCTCGAAAAGCAGGAAGCTTTCGATTACGGTGTAACTATAGACGAAAAGCCTGAAGTTACTGAAAAGTTCAAAGCAACAACAGTAAAGGGCTCACAGTTCAAGCAGCCTATGCTTGAATTCTCAGGCGCTTGTGCAGGATGCGGCGAAACACCTTATGCTAAGCTCATCACACAGCTCTTTGGCGACAGAATGTACATTGCAAACGCAACAGGCTGTTCATCTATCTGGGGCGGCAGCTCACCTTCAACACCTTATACATTCAACAAGAAGGGTCAGGGTCCTGCATGGTCCAACTCACTCTTCGAGGACAATGCTGAATTCGGTTATGGTATGTTCTTAGGCCAGAAGACACTCAGAAACAGAGTTGTTGCTAAGGTAAAGGCTCTCTACGAGAAGGCTGAAAAGGAAGATGTAAAGGCAGCTATAAAGGAATATCTTGATACTCTTGAAGACGGCAATGCTAATACACCTGCAACAGAAAAGCTTATCGCAGCACTTGAAGCTTGCGGCTGTGACGGTGCTAAGGAGATCCTCGCTCAGAAGGATTACCTCAGAAAGAAGTCACAGTGGATCTTCGGCGGCGACGGCTGGGCATATGATATCGGTTTCGGCGGACTTGACCACGTTATCGCTTCAGGCGAAGATGTAAACATTTTCGTATTCGATACAGAAGTTTACTCAAATACAGGCGGACAGTCTTCAAAGGCTACACCTACAGGCGCTATTGCACAGTTTGCAGCAGCAGGTAAGGAAGTTAAGAAGAAAGACCTCGCAGGCATCGCTATGAGCTATGGTTATGTATATGTTGCACACGTTGCTATGGGTGCAAATCCTGCACAGTGCATCAAGGCTATCGCAGAAGCTGAAGCTTACCATGGTCCTTCAATAATCATCGGCTATGCTCCATGTATCAACCACGGTATCAAGACAGGTATGGGTACTTCTATGGCTGAAGAAGACAAGGCTGTTAAGGCTGGTTACTGGCACCTTTACAGATATGATCCGCAGCTTAAGGCTGAAGGCAAGAACCCATTCATCATGGATTCAAAGGCTCCTAACACAGACGAATACAAGAACTTCCTCATGGGCGAAGTTCGTTACAACCGTCTTGCTCGTCAGAATCCTGAAAGAGCTGAGAGACTCTTCGACAAGGCTCTCGAAAACGCTAAGGACAGATACGATTACCTTATCCGTCTTTCAAAGCTTTACGGTTAATTATTAAAAATAAAATATAGGCGTGTCCTGCTCCGGCAAGCACAATTCCGGTACAGTACAAATACGCAAACGGCAGACTCGTGCAAGAGTCTGCCGTTTTTTTGCTGTTTAAACAGTAATATCAGCTGCGTTTTGTAAATGAATTGCAGTCAACACATTCCGGAACTTTCGGGTCAGGTTCATGAGTTCCAACATTGATGCTTTCAAGAGTACAGAAGTTTTCGCTTTCCATGTTGTGAGCACACTGTTTTACAGAACAGTTTATGCTGCAATTTTTCCTTTTTTCCATACGGATCACCTCATTTTTATTTTTTCTCATATTAATATGAGAGCATTAATATTATGCCCTGTTTTCTGCTAGTAATACACATTTGTAAAAAAACATATAATAAAAATAGCAAATATATTCAATAACACAAAAACCTTTAAAACGCTTGACAATCCAATGTTTTTTTGCTATGATGAAGGTTAAGGCGATACCGATCTTTATACACGCCAAAAACTAAAATGGAGGTATTATATGTCAGAATTTGATAATAATAACGAACTGGACATCACCCGTGATGAAGCTTCAGAAAGCACATCACCCGATGTCGGAACAGCTTCCCAGGCTGTCTCAGATAGTGAACCGTGGAACGGTTCTGATGCAGTAAGCGGCGCTGAGATAATCGGCGGTGCAGAAGTTAAAAAGAGCGGCACAAAGCTTGCAGCGATAATAATAGCTATAGTACTTGTTCTTGCAGCAGGCTGCATTTCTGCTTACGCTTTTATCCCACAGGTAAAAAACAAGGTAAAAATGCTTTTGAATTCTCCCGAAAATTATTACGCCTGGGTAGAAGAAAATAATGCAGAGAAAACTGCTGAAGACATCACAGACTTTATCGACAAATACGATGGCATTACCGGCGGTTCTACAAATGGTTCTACAAAGATAGAAGCCAAACTCAACAATGAAGCTATCAAAGAGCTCATGGCAGGAAATGACGGAAGCAGCAATCTTGCTGCTGTATTATCACAATTAACACTTCCGGAAAGCATCTCTGTCGAAGGCAAGACCGCTTCTTTAGATGATACTTTTAACGGCAACGCTTCATTTTCGCTTAACAATGAACAGCTTATAAACGTCAATACCCACCTCAAAGACGGCAAGTATTACATACAGATACCGGAGATATCCACATCATACATCTGTATTGATTTCATGGGCATGATAGACAACGCTGCGGCTTCTGCCGATGATGAGACAAAGAATATACTCGATTCATTCAAAGGCGCTATAGGCAAGCTCATAGACCCTAATACAAAGCTTCTTAGCAATGATGATATAGAAAAGCTGATAGTAAAATACAGCGGTATTATCGTAAAAGAGTTATCTAACGCTGAACTTGAGAAAAACAGCAAAGTAACAGCAGACGGCGTTGATGCAGAATACACAAAGATAACAGTAAAGATAGACGAAGGAATGCTGTTCTCGATCATAAAGAACGTTCTGAAAGAAGTAAAGGACGACGATATCATAGGTGATATGCTCGACGAACTTGTTGACGGCGGAAGAGAACTTGCTGCAAAGGGCATAGACAAACTGCTTGACAGATTCGGCAGCTTAGACATCAAGGGCGGAAAAGAGATCGCCGAAATGGACGTTTATGTAAACAGCAAAGGCGAGATAAAGGGCAGAACATTCAGACTCAAAAATACAGCCGAAAGCGATGATGATACAACTCTTACTGATAACATTTGTGCAGGCTACACTGTTGCCGAAAACGGTGACAACATTGGCGCAGAATTTTTCATCAGACAAAAAGGCTCAGAGTCTGATACGATCAATATCAGCACAAATGCTGTAAAGAACGGTGACAAGTACACCGGTGATCTACATATCTCAGCCAGCGAAAAGAAAGACATTATCAATACTTCATACAAAGATCTTGAATACGATGACGACGGATATATCACAGGCAGCATGACCATAGACCTCAGCAGCTTTGGCATTGACGATATAAGCCTTAACTTCGACAGAGACGGTGAAACACAAAAAGCTGATCTTGGAATAAAGTATCAGGGAAGCGATATATGCACTATCGAAATGTCCGCAAGCAGAGAGACGCCGGATAAGATAACCGCATTCAACAGTGATCTTCCTGTTGTTGACATTCAAAACATTGAAGAATATGAAGCTTCCGTAGACGATGCTTCATTCAAAGAAGTATTCAAAAAGCTTTTCAGTGCACTTGGCATAGATATGGCAAAAATGGGCGTAGATCTCGACAACCCTATAATATGGGATCAAGTCAAGAACAGCTTTTTCAGTGTTATTTCAAGTGTTGCGTCAAAGACCACAGACCTGAGCGCTCTTTCAAAGCTTGACATCGGAAGTCTCGGTGATCTTGGAAACAGCGATGATCTGAATGTACTCGACGATCCGTTTGGTTCAATAGAAAGCGGCATAGGCGATGTAGCAGAAGATAACAATACCGATATTGATTCAGCAGACACGGTTGAAGGCGAATACATCTACTCAGACTGCCCGATAGACAAGGTAGACGTTAAGATCGGCGGTAAGAGCTATAAGGTCGGTGATAAGATAGACGGCATTACCGACTATATATCAGAAGTATATTTAGAGAACAGCAGCGATGAAGTAAAGCCTTCTGAGGCAAAATTAAAGTCCGGTGAAACGGCATACTGTTCTAAAATTGATGAAAAGACTTACATGACGACTATCAGCGTCACATTTAAGAATGAAACAAAAGATGAGCTTCCGCTAAAAGATTGTAAAATAAAGCATCTTGACATTTACAGCGGTGCAAAGCTTGATGTTAAGATAGACGGCTTCGGCATTGGTGACGACATCTCAAAGCTTGCAGAAAAGCTCGGTGACAAGATAACAAAGAAAGACGGCGTTATAAGCATTTCAGACAAGGATTACACATCAAATGTTGATGTTGATTACACAGACGGAAAAATAAGCGAAATACGCATAAACGACTTTTCAACAAATAATTAATAATATGCCAAAAGGCAATACCGCACAGCCAAAGTGAGGTATTGCCTTTATTTCTATCATACAGTGCTAACCATTTAAAAGCTTCAACTGTACGATATTTAAATGCAGGATAAAGAATTATGTTATTCAGTTCAAATTATAATAATACAAATATTTTTTAGTCCAAAAAGGTTGACATAATAATAAAATTGTGATATAATTAAAGAGTTGCGGGTGTGGTGAAATTGGCAGACACGCAAGATTTAGGTTCTTGTGCCGCAAGGTGTGCAGGTTCAAGTCCTGTCACCCGCACCA
>CADBQZ010000274.1 GCA_902796865.1 uncultured Ruminococcus sp.
TATGGACTATTCAGTAGTTGTTTGTGCATCTGCCAGCGACCCTGCACCATTCCAGTATATCTCGCCTTATTCAGGTACTGCTATTGCTGAATACTTCATGTCAAAGGGCAAGGATGTACTTATAGTATATGATGATCTTTCAAAGCACGCAGTTGCGTACCGTGCACTTTCTCTGCTTCTTAAAAGACCGCCGGGACGTGAAGCTTACCCGGGTGACGTATTCTATCTGCATTCAAGACTTCTCGAAAGAGCTTGCTGTCTGAATGAGAATTACGGCGGCGGAAGCCTTACGGCGCTTCCTATTATCGAAACACAGGCGGGCGACGTTTCGGCATATATCCCGACAAACGTTATCTCTATTACAGACGGTCAGATATTCCTTGAAACAGACCTCTTCAACTCAGGTGTCCGTCCTGCTGTAAACCCTGGTATCTCGGTATCCCGTGTAGGTAGTGCAGCACAAATAAAGGCTATGAAGAAGGTATCATCGTCACTTAAGCTCACATATTCACAGTACCGTGAGTTACAGTCATTCTCACAGTTCGGTTCTGATCTTGATGCAGATACAAAGGCAAGACTTGCACTCGGTGAAAGAGTTGTTGAAGTATTAAAGCAGAACAGAAATTCACCGCTCACAGTTGAACATCAGGTAATAATCATTTTCGCAGTTGTAAATGGTTTCTTAAAGGATATTCCTGTAGAGCTTATCTCAGAGTTTGAGAATGAACTGTTTGAGCATATCGACAGTACATATTCTGAAATAGTGAAGTCTATCACTGAAACTAAGGATATGACAGCCGAAAACAGTGAAAAGCTTAAAAATGTTCTCGGTGAATTTGTGAAGAAATTCATGGAACAGAGATAAAAATACGGCGTGCCGCATTGACTGCTTAAAAGCAGGAGCGGCTGAAATGGAGAAATTTACATGGCTTCATCGAATATGAAGGATATAAAGCGCCGCATAAAGAGTGTTGAAAGCACCAAACAGATAACTAATGCTATGCAGCTCGTTGCCTCATCAAAGCTTCGTAAGGCAAAGGAAAAGGCTGATAACTCAAAGCCGTTTTTCAATGCTATGTACGAAACTATGTGTGAGATAATCAAAGAGGATCCGGCTTTTTCATCTATCTATACTAGAAAGAGCAAATCAAATGTCACTTTAATGGTCGTTGTATCAGGTGACAGAGGTCTTGCCGGCGGCTTCAATTCAAATGTACTGAAGCTTGCACAGCAGAGATATGATGAGATAGTAAAAGACGGTTCGGAAGCTGTTATACTTCCGGTAGGCAAAAAGTCAGCTGAATATTTTGAAAAGAGAAATTTCAAAATAATGACCAGATATGAAAATATCGGTGAGGGTCTCACATTCTATGGGGCTTTAGGCATAGCTGAAAAGATAATTGACGTTTACGAAAAGGGCATGATAGGAAGGGTAGAACTTTTCTATACAGATTGTGTATCACCTCTTGTACAGCAGGAAAAGCAGATCAAAGTTATTCCTGTTGATATAGAAAATGATAAGACAGATCTTTCAGTAACTAATTATGAAGGATCGCTTGATGAGGTTTTTGATGCACTTGTCCCGAAATATTTAGCCGGAGTTCTGTTCGGAGCTATCGTAAATTCATTTGCGGCTGAACAGGCAGCAAGACGTACTGCAATGGAGAATGCTACAGATAACGCAAACGAGATGCTGAGCAATCTTTCACTTGTTTATAACAGAGCACGTCAGGCAGCTATCACTCAGGAGATCACTGAGATCGTAAGCGGCGCAAATGCACAGGAATAGTGCTAAAAAATTCACGGCGTTGTAACACGCTTTCTATATAAGGATATATTTATCCTTTTTATCAAACGCAGACCTGTCCGGTTTTTCAAAAAAGACCGGATATATGGTCATAATCTATACGGAGGAAATTATGCAGAATACCGGAAAAATTGTACAGATTATCGGTGCGGTAGTTGACATACAGTTTCCCAAGGATAGTCTTCCTAACCTTTTGAATGCTATAGAGGTAGACAATCAGGGACAGAAACTGGTGTTAGAGGTAGCTCAGCATATAGGCGATGACGTTGTAAGATGTATCGCTATGAGCAGTACTGACGGACTGGTAAGAGGTATGCAGGCGATCGACACAGGTTCGCCGATAAAGGTGCCGGTCGGCAAGGAAACACTCGGAAGAATATTCAATCTTCTTGGTGAGCCTGTTGACGAAGGCGCTCCTGTTGAAACAAAGGAAAAGTGGAGCATCCACAGAGAAGCTCCGAGTTATGAAGAACAGACTGCTTCAAGTGAAGTTCTTGAAACAGGTATCAAGGTAATTGATCTTATAGCTCCATACTTAAAGGGTGGTAAGATAGGACTTTTCGGCGGTGCCGGAGTAGGTAAAACAGTTCTTATCCAGGAGCTTATCAATAACGTTGCAAACCAGCACGGCGGTATTTCCGTCTTCACTGGTGTTGGCGAGCGTACAAGAGAAGGTAATGACCTTTACAATGAAATGAAGGAAAGCGGAGTTATCGACAAGACCGTTTTGGTTTACGGTCAGATGAACGAACCGCCGGGAGCAAGAATGAGAGTTGGTCTTTCAGGACTTACTATGGCAGAATACTTCCGTGATGTTGAGGGACAGGACGTTCTTCTGTTCAGCGACAACATCTTCCGTTTCACTCAGGCAGGTTCTGAGGTTTCGGCGCTTCTCGGCCGTATGCCTTCAGCCGTTGGTTATCAGCCGACACTTGCAACAGAAATGGGTGCTTTACAGGAAAGAATCACATCTACAAACAAGGGTTCTATCACATCGGTACA
>CADBQZ010000275.1 GCA_902796865.1 uncultured Ruminococcus sp.
AAGAGAAAAGGCGCTTGAGATCCGTGAGATGAGATTTTTTGCAAAACAGCTGCTTATGCAGAACCGACTTCCTGCCGAGCTTGCTGATATAATAAGAACAGATGACGAAAAGACAGTCATGACAGCAGTACAGATGCTCTTAAGATTCAGAGACGGTTCAGACAGCAGATATGCTTCAGACAAGTTTAAAGTACTCGACGAAAAAAGACTTCCGGAAGCCGAGACAGATCCCGGACAGGTAAGCGATCTTCGCCGTGCATTCGGTCTTGTGTGATAAAAGAAAGGATAGGTGTTAGGATATGGCAGTAAATCTCGCAGTAAAATTCATGCCGTTCGTAGACGAAAAGTTTTCGCAGGACAGCAAAAAATCGCTCGTTACAAATAACGACTTCGACTGGAGCAGTGCAAACACTGTAAAGATCTATAAGATCACTACAGCCGAAATGACCGATTACGACAGAAACGGTACCGGAGCATCTCCTTCGAGATACGGTACGGTAAGCGGTCTTGATGCTGCAACGGAAGAACTCAGCATCGCAAACGACCGTTCGTTCACATTCGCTATAGACAAGCTCGACAGTGATGAAACAGTTTATCAGCTTCAGGCAGCATCAGCGCTCGAAAGACAGATACGAGAGGTGGTTATACCCGAAATAGACAACTATGTCTATGATACAATGGCTGAGAATGCCGGAACAAAGCCTGCTGCCGCTGAACTTACAGCCGAAAATATCTATGGTGAGATATTGAAAGCATCAGAAGCTCTCGACAACGCAAACGCTCCGGAAACTGAAAGAGTCCTCATCGTAAGCCCCGAAACATATGCTCTTATGAAAAAGTCTCCTGAAATAATCATAGACAGTGAGATAGGAGCAGATATGAGAGCAAAGGGCGTTATAGGTATGCTTGACGGTGCAAGCGTTGTAAAGGTGCCTGCAAACCGTCTTCCGGAAAATTTCGGCTTTATGCTCGCACATCCGTCAGCGACTGTAGCCCCTACAAAGCTCGAAGATTATAAGATACACGAAGATCCGCCCGGCATAAGCGGTTCACTCGTTGAAGGAAGAATAAGCTATGACGCATTCGTGCTGGACAATAAAGCAAAGGCTATCTACTATCAGGAAGTTTCCGACTGATAATTAAAACGTTCATTTCGGAACAGGAGGTATAATGTGACTAACGAACAGCTGGCAGTAATGATACAAAATAATTCTGACAAAGAACTGACATACACGCTATGGAAACGTATCAGGGCGCTTATATATTCCAAAGCTGCTTATTATTATAAAGCTCATGCCGATAGGTTCAAAGCAGCAGGCACAGACCCCGATGATCTTATCCAGGAATTTTTCATTGCTTTTTTAAAAGCAGTGAAAGATTTCGACCCTCAGAAGGAGCATAAATTCACTACATATCTCGAACTTCCTGTCAGACAGACCGTACACCGGATACTTTACGGCAAAAAAGACCCTCTCGATTCAGCCGCAAGTATTGACGCTCCTGCGGGAAGCATCGAAGAGATACCCCTGTCCGAAAGACTGCCTGATGAAAACGAAGATACTCAGGCAATGGTTTTAGATAAATTTCAAAGCTCAAGACTTCTTAAAAATATCAAAAAACTTTCAGAGAAACAAAAAAACACTTTGCATATGTATTACTTTTGCAGTATGAGCGACAGAGAGATCTCACAGAAAATGGGTGTATCTATATCTGCTGCAAGACAGCTCAGGCGTATAGGGATCATGAATCTTAGGAAAATGTACGGCAAAGAGCGCTAAACATTCTGACTTTTGATATACATGATATGCTTAAAAAACTATAATAAACCTGTTTTTTGTTTATTATATCTATCTTTAAACAATGCGCCGTTTTTTTGTTTTGACACTGTTGTAAAATTAAAATATTTGTCAAAAAACTCTTGACTTTTTTTTATTTTGACATGATAGAATAGATATGCATAAATTGAAGGTCAGTAATTACTGATATTCACAAAAAAATATTTTTAAGGAGAAAATCATGATGAAAAAGGTTTTTAGTTTAGCAGTTGCAGCCATAATGGCTATGTCCGTAATGCTTCT
>CADBQZ010000276.1 GCA_902796865.1 uncultured Ruminococcus sp.
GACGAAGTTACGCTTGGAAGCAGAATGACAGCAAGAGCATATAAGATAGACGGCGAAGAGGTATGCAGATATAAACTTGATAATGATTCAAATACAGTTATCATAAAGTTCAGCACAAATTATATAAAAGATGGTTTCTGTACTATCTCCGGCAGATTTGCTTTTGAGGCTGCTGTCAAAATGACTGATTCGGATAAGTCTTACGAGCAGGTAAATGTCGGCAGCTGTTCTATCAATGTGTATGATACGAATGACAGGGTGCAGATAGCCGAAGGCGAAAATGATTTCGGAACTGTAACTTTTAATGGCAGCGGTTCTTCCGAAGCAGGAACATACCCGGCTAAGGATATTTCCAATTATATAAGCAATATAAGTTACATTGAAACAGATGCTGAAGTAAGTGCTTATGAAAAAGCAGCCGATATGACACTGGAGTTTTCAATACCGGCAGGTACACTTCAGTCAGGAACGAATTACTATATTTATGCACCGTCTGATAATAGTATCAGATTTGGTTCAGGAAGCGATCTTTCAGGTAAGTCAGACGCAGTATCATATTCTCTTATGAATCAGGATTGGCAGTATAACGGAGGCAAAAGCAGTATATACCTCAAATTCGATGATTCTATAGTAACTGCGAATAAGACATCAGATGTAACGGGTTCGATAGTATTCAGCGCAGTTGCAAAACGAACTAATACAACGACCGGAAATCAGACTGTAACAGTTACGCTTGGAAGTCAGACAGCAGAATTCACCATATATAAGACTGATCTTACAGTTGGCAATACGTTTGACAGTGCATCAAATAAGATAAGAATAGATCTTAGCAGTGTGCTTGGAACTGACAGTCAGACTATTACTCTTACAGATGTTCTGACAGGTGATTATGAATTTGATCTGACAGACGGACAGAATATAAGCTATAATATAAATGACTGGACTACTAAAAATGCAGCTGTTTCGCTTGGAACAGATGAAAGTGACAATCCGAAAATCACAATTACAGGATTGTATGCTTTGTCATCAAATCAAAGCTACTATATCGAGCTGCCTGTCAAGGTGAAGGATTCATCAGCCGGCAAATCATTTATAGAATATACAAATGGAGTTCAGGCGGAATATACAGATGCTGAAAGAACTGACAGTAAAAATACAGTTACCAAGAGCGTTTCCGGATATTTTTACTTAGGATATGCTCTTACACGAAAGGACGGCGGTTCAGCAGGTGAATTCAACAGCAAGACCGATACCGTTTCATGGGAAATAGATCTTAGCAATGAACAGTCAAGTTCACTCGACGGATATGTTTTACAAGACGATACCTTCAAAAAAGCAGACAGTATTTCTGTAACAGACGGTACAACAACAGAGGTCTATTCATCAACTGATCTTACTGGAACGTTCGGAACATTCAATAGTACAGACGGTACATTTACATTTAATGATGTAAACGCTTCAAGTTATGTATTTACATATTCTTACACCATTACTGATGAGACCAGAGATGCGGCTTTTTCGACAACTGCAACATTGAAAAAAAGCTCGGCAGATGATGCAGATACTGTTGCATCTGTAGGCGGAACAGTATACATCTCGCCGATAAGAGCAGGCATTGTGCTTATGCATACAGACCCTGCTGATGATAATACCTGCAGTTGGACAGCTGATCTTACATACAGGGTCGGTGAAATGGCTGGAAAAACATTTACTTCCGCTTTCACCTGCGGTACTATTGATAATATAGACCATTATATGACACCGGCTCAGCAGGCGGCTTTGATAGTAAAAGCAGCTGGTGCTGACGGCACTGAAACGACACTTGCAGCCGGAACGGATTATACAATCGCATGGCATACAGATTCAGCTGGAACATCTGCTGCATCATCAAGTGAAAATGCAAGAGCGTTTTCAATAGTATTCGACAGCAGCTTAGATACCATATGTGATGCAAAGATCATTTATACATCTACTGCTGATAAAACAGGTCTTGCATCTCAGGCAGCCGGAACGCAGATAACATTTACCGACAGTATAGCTTTTGGAAACGGAAGCTCATCTGATTCAAATTCATCGGCTTTCATGTTAACTAAAGGCAGAAGCTTTATAATCTATGATAATACCGGTGATCTCGGAAATGCTAATAATACAAGTGATACCACTCATAATACCAGCGCTATTCCAAAAGACGGTGATAGCTTTATACTCGGCTGGAATATAGACGGAAATGTTGAAGATACATATTCCACAGCAGGTGATATCATATATACTGTAACTTTGCCGACTGGAGCAGAACTTATTGAAAGTTCGATAAGGTACTATCAGGTAGATAATAACCTTACATCCGATCTTGGCAGCGGTATAGCTTATGTGATCAACGATAACGTTGTTACATTCACTGTTTCTCCGGAAGCAAGAATAAAGGAAAGCAATACTGTAAAGTTCAGGATAGAATTTAAAGCGGTTGTTGATTCAAGCACTATAGATTCCGAAGGAACTGAATACATCTGTATAGTATCAGATCAGGTCGATACTCTTGAACAGACACAGACTGTCGTACCGCAGATGATAAGCAAGAGCGGTGAACAAAAGGATCTTAGCAAGAACTATATAACATACACGCTTGATGTAAATCCGGATATGATAGATCTGAATGCAAGTGGAGATACTGTTACTGTTGAGGACTATTTAGAGCATGATAATAACTCAGGTGTTCGTTCTATACTCAAAGACATTACTGTTTATAAGTATGTAAATGGCAGTGAGGTAGAATTAGAATCTGATGATTATGGAATGTCCTATAAAAATAGTTCATTGGATGACGGTCTTGCGCGTTCTATTCAAGGAATAGGATATTATTCTATGATGGGTTCTGTTATAAGGCTTACTTTAGCTGATAATTGTCATTATAGAGTTGTATATACCTACCATTATCTTATAACAGATTCCGGAGCAAGTAGACAGTCTGAAAATACAGCTTCGATCAATGTAAACGGAAAAACATTTTCATCTGAAACGATCAGTCTGAGAAGTTTTGATGTAGATTATACTAAAAATGATGACAATGATAATTACGCAACAATAGAAGCGGTTGATGCAAAAAATAACAATAAGAAAGTAGAAGGTTGCTATTTTGCATTGCTAAGATATAATACAGTTAATAAATCATGGTATATAATGACTAATGCTGCTAAAGATGCTTCGGGAAAAATAATTCCTGATGATAATGATAGCAGCTGGCAGGCATTTACCGAGATCAAAGCAGGAACAACGCCGGATATGCTGAAAAGCACATATGGATTAAGTAAGAGTAATAATTCCCTCTTAGGTCCAACAGATGCAGATGGCAAGACAAGACTTCCGGTATTGACACAGGGATATTTCTATAGGATCATTGAAGTGGTTCCAAATACAAATTATTCTTCCGATCCTAGCAAAATGTATTGTGCTTATCTTAATGAAGCTAATGCTAGTGGTGTGCCTGTAACGATCTACTATGACAGATTAACTAATATTTATGATTATAGTGCATACTCACAGGGAAATCAAGTAGGATCTGTTGTTATTGAAAATGAACCGATCGGAATCAAGGATGTTACGCTAAATAAAGAATGGACTGATGGACTTACATCGCATAATCCGGTCAAGTTCAATACATTCCGTTCTTATGAATCCAAAACTAAGTCAATAAATAATGATGTTACAGTAACAATCAAGGATAATTTAGGAAATACTATTACGAAAACATTTAAAGTACCATATGCAGGAAGTTTTAGTATACCTATCCGAAACAGTCAATACTTCTTAGGTTCTGCTGGTTCGGTTTATGGAAATCAAGGAGGAATTACTAGCGGTACAGGATTTGATTTTACTGTCAGTGATTATAATATTACAAGGACAGTAAAAAGAAGTCAGGTTAGCAATGGTTGGGAACTTGCCGTAGATCCATGGTATTCAGAAACTATAAGAAATCGTATTGATGATAATGAAAGTACTGTTTATATTAGTTTTCCGACAGGTATGGATGATTGGAAAGATGTAGATTGGGGCAGTAGAGATGAGAACGGTTTAATCAAAAACTATACACTAGTGCAATATGAAAGAACTGATGCTCGTCCACCCGGTGTTATATACACAAGTGATGCTTCTATTTGGTGTGACTGGGTGATAAAGCCATTAAGTATAACTGTAACATTAGATACTATATTGAGCCCGAAAACTGAAATAATGTTCCCTGAATCATTTGACAATGAATATGATACATTTACAGCTCAGGATATAGAGGAATTAAGTCCGGCCGAGCCAATGATAAAGCTTGTTCAGGATTCAAACGGCAATTACAGCCAGGTAGAACTTGATGACAGTGA